>JBJMGZ010000702.1:0-9164 GCA_045807605.1 Thermoanaerobaculia bacterium
AGGTTACCCTCCCGGACCGGGGCTTTTTTGCTGCCGGGGCTCGCCTTTACTTCGAGGACGAGGAGGCGCCGGCCTTGCGCTGCAGCTCGTCGTCGATCACCTTGGTGATCTCGTTGAGCGGCTGGGCGCCGGAGAGGAAACGGCCGTTGATGAACATGGCCGGGGTGCCGCTGACGCCCGCCTTGGAGCCGGCGTCGAAGTCGGCCTTGACCTGGGTGGCGTACTTGGCGTTGTCCAGGCAGGCGTTGAACTGCTCGGCATTCATGCCCATCGTGGCCGCCTTGGCCTTGAGCTGCTCGACGGAGAGCTCCGCCTGGTTCTGGAACATGGCATCGTGGAGCTCCCAGAACTTGCCCTGCTCATGGGCGCAGAGGGAGGCCTCGGCCGCCTTCTGGGCGAACTGGTGGAAGGCCAGCGGATACTGGCGGAAGACGATCCGCACCTTGTCGCCGTACTTCTTCTTGACCTCTTCCAGCGTGGGGATCAGGCGCGCGCAGTAGGGGCACTGGAAGTCGGAGAACTCGACGATCGTGATCGGCGCGGTCTCGGGGCCGTGGGCCGGGCCGGTGGCGGCCACCTCGACGCGCGTGGGCTCGAGCAGGTAGCGGATCTTGTGCTTGGCGCGCAGACCCTCGTAGAACTTCTGCTGCATCTCGCTCTGGCGCTGCTGCTCCAGGTACTGCTTGATCATCGGCGCGACCTGCTCCTTGGTGCGCGGCTCGATCTGCGCCTTGTTCTGCTGGTAGAAGGTCTCGATGTCGGCCTCGGAGACGTCCGCCGGCTTCATGTCGGCCAGGATCTGCTCCTTGGTCTTGCCGGAAGCCTTGGCCTCTTCCTCCAGGAGGCGGTCCTGGATGGTCTGCTCCAGCGCGTTCTCGAGCAGCTCGTGCTTCTGCTGCTCGTACTGCTTCTCGAGCTGCGCGAACTGGTCGGCGGCGAACTTCATGACGTCGGCTTCGGTGATGTCCTTGCCGTTGACCTGCGCCATCGCTCCCGCGGGCGACTTGGGCTGATCCTTGGCTGCCTTGTCCTGGGCCGAGCAGGCCGGCAGGCACACGCCCAGCGCCAGGATCAGGACCAGGACGGCCTTGAAGGCGCGCGGCCCGAACGTGTGACGAATCGTACTCATCGATTGACTCCTTTTCGCTTGACCCCGGAGGGCGGATTGCCAGAGACCTGCCAGCAGGGCTCCCAAAGAAATAAGGTGCGCATTTTAGCACAGGGGGGACACGCTCCCCTCTGACCCGGTACGGCGTCAGGGGTTCCAACCCCGGGCGGGGGCACCCGCATTCCTTGCCCCGGGTGGAGGGCGGCCACAAGGGCCGCCCCTACGCGAGATGGCGCGCGACCAGCCCCTCGAGGATGCGCTCGGCGCCCACGCCGCGCAGGCGCAGGAGCGGCGCGCCGAGGAGGTCCTCGGCCAGGGCGAGCAGCGCGCGGCGCGACGGCGCCCCCTCCTCGACTCCCTGGAGCGACCGCAGGACCGCGGCGGCGGCCACCGCCCAGGGGCGGGAGGCGCGGGGGTCTTCCCAGCCGCCGGCCCGCCCCAGCGCCTCGGCCGCGGCCAGCAGGTGGATGGCCGAGCCCGTGGAAAACCAGCCGGACAGGGCATGGGCGAACGCCCGCGCCACCGGCTCCACTTCCGCCTCTTCCGCGGTGTCGGCCGCGCCGAGGAAGACCGCCAGCGAGCGGCTGCGCAGGGTGGGCAGGAGGTCGAGCCGCGACGGCGCCAGGAGGAAGAAGTTGCGCGGCGCCGAGGTGTGCGGCTCTTCCAGGTTCTTGAGCAGGGCGTTCGCCGCCTCGCCGCTGAGCGTCTCGGCCGCGGCCACCACGAACACCTGCCCGCGCGCCTCGAACGGGGAGACCTGGGCCGTGCGCAGCATCTCGCGGGTGGCGTCCACCGAGGTGGAGGTCTTCAGATCCCGCTCCAGGACCTGGAAGTCGGGGTGGAAGGCGTCGGACTCGCCCGAGGGCCAGACGATGCGCCGGCAGTGGCGGCAGACTCCGCAGGGCCGCGCCTCGGGCGGGGCCTCGCAGAGCAGGGCGCGGGCGAGCGTGAGCGCCCCGTCCCGGCGCGCCTCCGGGCCCCGGCCGTGCAGGATCACGGACGGGTAGAGCCTCCCCTGGCGGGCGACGTCGAGCGCGGCTTCCAGGTTCATAGGAGATTCATCCCAGCCAGTCCTCCAGCGCGGCCCGCACCTGCGCCTGGGTGGCGGCGGCCTCGCCCGAGGAGTCCACGATGCGGAAGCGGCCGGGCTCGCCGCGGGCGAGATCCAGGAAGCCCTCCCGCACCCGCTCGTAGAACGCGAGCCCCTCGGCGTCGAGGCGGTCGGCCGTGCCGCGCCGCCGCCGCGACGGGGAGTGGCCGCGGGCCCGGGCGTCCGCGGCCGGCAGGTCGAAGAGCAGGGTGCGGTCCGGCGTCCGCCCGCCGGTGGCGATGCGGTCCACCTGGCCGATGCGGTCGAGCGGCACCCCCCGGCCGTAGCCCTGGTAGGCCCGGGTCGAGTCGGTGAAGCGGTCGCAGAGCACGTGCCGCCCCGCCGCCAGGGCCGGATCGATCACCTCCAGCAGGTGCTGGCGCCGGCTGGCGAAGACGAGGAGCAGCTCGACGGTGCCGTCCATCTCCCCCCATTGCGGGTCGAGGAAGACGGAGCGCAGGGCGTCGCCGAGCGGCGTCCCCCCGGGCTCGTGGGTGACGAGATGGGGCAGGCCGCGCTCCTCCAGCCAGGCCGCCGACTGCCGCAGGTGGCTCGACTTGCCGCTGCCGTCGAGCCCTTCGAAGGTGATGAACAGGGGGCGGGAGGACATGGAGGTGAAAAGTACCAGAAAGACCCCTCCCCGGGGTCCGGCGAAGGCAGCTTTACAGAGATCCTTGCCGCGGGAGGCCCTCTTGTGCCACCCTGGATAGATGGAGCGGCGCTGGAGCCGCCCCTGGAGGGAGCCCCCGTGACGGCCGGAAGTTTGCATGTCCGGGGGCTGAACGAGCTCGATCGAGAGGCAGTCCACCTCAAACTGGCTTTGATAGGAGGAGAGATCCATGGCAGCACCGAAGAAAGCGGCAGGGAAAGCGGCAGGCGGCGCCAAGAAGAGCGCCGGTGGCGGCGGCGGCGGCGCCTTCATGAAGCCCATGCAGCCCGACGAGGCGCTGGGCGCGGTCGTGGGCAACGAGCCCATGCCGCGCACCGAGGTGACGAAGAGGATCTGGGACTACATCCGCAGCAACAACCTCCAGGATCCCAAGGACAAGCGCACCATCAAGGCCGACGCCAAGCTGAAGAAGGTCTTCAACGGCAAGGATTCGTGCAGCATGTTCGAGATGACCAAGCTGGTCAACGAGCACCTGAAGAACGTCTGAGCCTTCCGACGGGCGCTCCAGCCGGGGCGCCCGTCCTGCCCATCCTGGCACCTCCCCGCTCTTCGGATAAGATCCGCCTGCCCCGCACACCCGCGGGCCCCACAAGAGAGGGCCGAGGAGGTCATGGAACAGATCGGAACCCCCCTGCAATGGGGAGTGTTCTTCACCCTGGTCGCCGCCATGCTGGCGCTGGACCTGGGCGTCTTCCACCGCAAGGAGCGCCGGATCTCCCTGCGGGAAGCCCTTTTCTGGTCGATCTTCTGGACGATCCTGGCCTTCGCCTTCAACTACTGGATCTACTACCGGTTCGGCTCCGGGCCGGGGATCGAGTTCCTGACCGGCTACGTCATCGAGCGCTCCCTGAGCTTCGACAACATCTTCGTCTTCATCGTCATCTTCAACTACTTCGCGGTGGCGGCGCAGTACCAGCACCGCGTGCTGTTCTGGGGCATCCTCGGCGCCCTGATCTCCCGCGGCCTGTTCATCGCCATGGGCACGGCGCTGATCGAGCGCTTCGAGTGGATGATCTTCGTCTTCGGGGCCTTCCTGGTCTATACCGGCGTCAAGATCCTGTTCGAGAAGGGCGAGACCGAGGTCCACCCGGAGCAGAACCCGGTGGTGCGGCTCTTCCAGCGCTTCGTGCCCCTGAGCCCGCGCTACCACGGCAAGCGCTTCTTCGCGCTGGAGAACGGCCGCCGGGTCGCCACCCCCCTGATGCTGGTGCTGGTGGTGATCGAGGCCACGGACATCGTGTTCGCGGTGGACTCGATCCCGGCCATCTTCGCCATCACCCGCAACGGGTTCATCATCTTCACCTCGAACATCTTCGCCATCCTCGGCCTGCGCGCCCTGTACTTCCTGCTCGCCGGGCTGATGCACAAGTTCCGCTACCTGGGCTTCGGGCTCGGGCTGGTGCTGGCCTTCATCGGCGGCAAGATGCTGACCCACCGCTGGGTGGAGATCCCCACCGGGTGGTCGCTCGGCGTCGTGCTGGGCCTCCTGACCCTGGCCATCGCGGCGTCGCTGCTGCGGCCGATGGCTCCCGGCGAGGTGAACGATCCGACGGCGCTCGGGCTCGAGGACTACCGCGATTCGGAGGCCCGGCGCGAGATCGAGGAGATGGCCCAGGAGCAGGAGCAGGAGCAGGAGAAGATCGAAGCGGAGTGAGGATGCGGTAGGATCTGCATCCGATTCAGCGGAGCTATCATGGCGAATGTCTTCATCCCCCGAGAGAGGCGTCCGGGCGAGACCCGGGTCGCGGCCACGCCGGACACCGTCCGGAAGATGATCAAGCTGGGCCTGGAGGTCACGCTCGAGCGCGGCGCGGGCGAAGGCTCGGCCTACCTCGATTCCGATTACGAGGCCGCCGGCGCCCGCCTGACCGACGATCCCGGGGCCGCGGCCGAAGCCGCGGACGTCATCCTCACCGTCCGGCCGCCGGACCCGGACGACGTCGCCGGCCTCAAACCGGGCGCCGTGCTCATCGGCCTGCTCGCGCCGCACCACAACCTGGACCTCGTGCGCTCCATGGCCGAGCGCAAGGTCACCTCGCTCGCCATGGAGCTGATCCCGCGCATCACCCGCGCCCAGTCCATGGACGCCCTGTCGTCGCAGGCGAGCATCGCCGGCTACCGCGCCGTGCTCCTGGCGGCCTGGCGGCTGCCCAAGTACTTCCCCCTGCTGATGACCGCGGCCGGCACCATCGCGCCCGCCCGGGTCGTGATCATGGGCGCCGGCGTGGCCGGCCTGCAGGCGATCGCCACCGCCCGCCGCCTGGGCGCCGTGGTCGAGGTCTCGGACGTCCGGCCGGTGGTCAAGGAGCAGGTGGAGTCGCTCGGCGGCAAGTTCATCCCCCTTCCCGAGCTGCCCAGCGGCGAGGGGCAGGGCGGCTACGCGCGCGAGATGGGCGAGGAGTTCCTGCGCCAGCAGCGGGAGATCGTCAAGAAGCACCTCGCCGCCGCCAATGCCGCCATCACCACCGCGCTGGTGCCCGGCCGGCGCGCTCCGATCCTCATCACCACCGGGATGGTGGAGGCCATGCGCCCCGGCTCGGTCATCGTCGACCTCGCCGTGGAGCAGGGGGGCAACTGCGAGCTCTCGCAGCCGGACCGCGAGGTGATGCACAACGGCGTGCTCATCCTCGGACCCTCGAACCTGCCCGCCGGCATGCCCACCGACGCGAGCAACCTCTACGCGAAGAACGTGCTGGCGCTCCTCCAGGAGATCGTCAAGGAGGGCAGCATTACAATCAATGCCGCCGACGAGGTGCTCGCCGGATCGCTCCTGACCCACGACGGCGCCGTCCTGCACAAGCCGACCGCGGACCTGCTCCAGCCTCCCGGATAAAAAAAAGGCGCTCCCCGGCGTCCCCTTTCTACGGTCCCGCGGCACTGTTGGGGAGAGCCTCTTTTTTCTATGACCGACGATCACGCCAATGGCGAGGCGCGGAGCCTGCTCGAGCGGCTGGCCCGCACGCAGGCCACGCTCGACCGCGAAAGGGCCGAAGCCCCGTCCCTGGGCTCGCGCCTGCTCGCGCTGCCCGCCGCGCAGCAGGCCGACACGCTGCGCATGGACCCACGCCTCCATACCTGGGGGGTGTGCGAGGTGCTGCTCGAGCGCAGCCTGGCCGCCGCCGAGGGCGACGCGGTCGAGTCCGGCCGGCTCGCCTCCCTGGTGCTGACCGCCGCGGCCCTTCTCGACGAGGCCCTGCACGTGGCTCCGATCGTCCAGGACCTGGAGGCCCGCGCCTGGGCGCTGCTCGGCGAGTCGCGGCTGCGGGCCGGGGACGTGCCCGGAGCCGGGGAGGCGCTGCACGAGGCCGCGGCGCGGCTGGGGCACGGCACCGGCGACCTTCTCGTGGAGGCCCGGCTGCTGGAGTTCGAGGCCGCCGTGCGGCGCCAAGAGGGGCGGACGAGCGAGGCCGCGGCGCTGCTCAAGCAGGCCGAGTCGCGATACCGGGAGGCGAACGAGCACCACCTCGCGGCCCGCACCCATCGCAAGCGCGACCAGGTGCTGCAGCAGGGGGACGGCCTGCGCAACATCGTCTTCGAGCCCACCAGTTGATCCCATTCCCCCTCTCCACACCGGCCTACGGCCGGCCTACCCCCGTGCCGGGGGAGAGGGGGTCCGGACCCCGCCCATGAGGGAATGGCTCGCCCTGGCCTTTTCCGGCCCCGTGCGCCGGAGGGCTCTGCGCATCATGGTGGTGGTCGGAGCGATCCTGATCACCATCAACCATGGCGACGCGATCCTCCGCGGGGACGTCGACGGAGCCCGCTTCGCCCGCATCCTCCTGACCCTGGCCGTGCCCTACATCGTTTCGACCGTGTCCAGCGTGGCCGCCATGCGCGAGATGAGGAAGAAGGATGGGGCCTGATGGTATGTTCCCGGGCATGCGCACTCTCCTCGCTCTCTCCCTGATTCTTCTTCCCGTGTCCCTTCAGGCCGCTTCGACCCCGGCGCCGCTCGGCACGGGCGGAGCCGTGTCGTCCGGCGATCCGCGGGCGACGAAGGTGGGGATCGAGATCCTGCGGACCGGGGGCAACGCGGTCGATGCGGCGGTGGCCACCGCGCTCGCCCTGGCCGTGGTCTACCCCGAGGCGGGGAACCTCGGCGGCGGCGGCTTCGCCGTGATCAAGCGCGGCGACAAGCTGTCCACCCTGGACTTCCGCGAGGTCGGCCCGGCCGCGGCGAAGCGCGACATGTACCTGGACGCCAAGGGCGAGCCGGTCGAGGACGCGTCGCGGGTGGGACCGCTCGCCGCCGGCGTGCCGGGCACCCCGGCGGGTCTCTTCGAGCTGCACCGCAAGCACGGCCGGCTCCCCTGGAAGAAGGTGGTGGAGCCGGCGCGCAAGCTGGCCGCGGAGGGCTTCCGGGTCGACCGCCACCTGAACGAGCTCCTCGCTCGGGAGACCTACCGCAAGCGCCTGGAGCGCTTCCCGGAGACCGCCAGGGTCTGGCTCCCCGGGGGCAAGCCGCTCCCGGTGGGCAGCGTCCTGCGGCTGACCGAGCTGGCGGCGACGCTGGCCGCCTATGCCGAGCGCGGCCCCGAGGCCATCACCACCGGGCCCGCGGCCGCCGCGGTCGAGGCCGCGTCGCGCCGGCACGGCGGCGTGCTCACCGCGGCCGACCTCGCCGCCTACCAGCCCGTCTGGCGCGAGCCGGTCGTGTTCGAGGCCTTCGGCTGGAAGATCGCCTCCATGCCGCTCCCCTCCTCGGGAGGCCTCCTGCTGGGCGAGACGCTCGGCATCCTGGAGCGGCTGGAGTGGGCCAAGATGCCGCGCTTCGGCGCCGACCGCGCCCACTTCCTCGCCGAGACCTTCCGCCGGGTCTACGCCGACCGCTTCCTCCTGGGCGATCCCTCGACCACCAGGGCCGCCGCGGCGCAGCTCCTCGATCCGGTCTGGCTGGAGCAGCGGACCGCCGGCATCGCCCCGCGCAAGGCCACGCCCTCGACCGAGGTGAAGCCCTGGCCGGGCAACGACCTTCCGGCGGAGGGGACCGAGACCACCCATCTCTCCGTGGCGGACGGCGACGGCAACGTCGTCTCCCTGACCACGACGCTGAACGACCTCTTCGGCTGCGGCCTCTACGTGCCCGAGGCCGGGTTCTTCCTCAACAACGAGATGGACGACTTCTCCACGGCCCCGGGGCGTCCGAACCTCTTCGGGCTGATCCAGGGCGAGGCGAACGAGGTGGCGCCGGGCAAGAGGATGCTCTCCTCCATGATGCCCACGATCGCCTGGAAGGGGGACGAGCTCGTCGCTCTCGGCGGGCGCGGCGGCTCGCGCATCCCCACGAACGCCATCCAGGTGCTGCTCAACATCATCGCGGACGGAGACTCCCTCCAGGCCGCGCTCGACCGTCCGCGCCTGCACCACCAGTGGCTCCCCGACCGCCTGGAGGTGGAGCCCGACGCCCTCTCCCCCGAGACGAGGGCCGAGCTCGAGCGCCGGGGCCACGACGTCTTCGTCGCCGACGCCGCCACCCAGATGGCGAAGATCCACGCCATCCGGGTGAGAGCCGACGGCTTCATGGAGGCGGCTTCCGATCCGCGGGGCACGGGGCTGGGGGCGGTGGTGAAGGTGGAACCCTAGAAAGGACAATAAGGACACCAAGGACCTCAAGGACACCGGAAGAGGCCTTATCGTTCTTCGTCCTTGATGTCCTTGGTGTCCTTGAGGTCCTTTTCCCCCGGCACGACCCTTGCGGTCTCCTCCCCGGAATGCCTCGCAAGCTCCTCCTCCCCTTCTTCGCCTGCCTGGCCGCCGCTGCCGTGGCGCAGCGCCCCGAAACCTTCGAGGACAGGCTCTTCGTGCGCGAGGTCGAGCTGGTCTTCGAGGTGCCGGAGCCCACGCTCCTGCACCCGAACCCGCCGCGCGAAAACGACCTCCTGGTGATCGAGGACGGCCTGGTCCGCCCGGTGATCAAGGCCGGCTCCGTCGACGACGCGGCCAGCCGTACCGCCTTGAGAAAAGAGGGGTTCGAGGTCGCGCCCTGGAACGCGGTGGTGTGGATCGACGAGGCCCTTTCCGAGCCGGAGACCGTCTTCACGGCCACTCTCGCGCTCGCCCGGCAGGCGTCCCGGCTGGCCCGGCTGGGCAGCGTGGAGGTGGTCGTCGCGGATCCCGAGCCGGAGATCCGGGCCGCAGTTACGCGCGAGGCCCGGCGCCTGGAGCAGGGGCTCGCCGACCTCGCGGGCAAGGCGCGGGTGGAGCGCGACCGGGCCGCCGCCCGTCCTTGGGAACATTCAGGGGTGTCCTCGCGGCCAGACAGTGCCACCCTGCGGCGGCAGCTCGACCGCCTCCTC
>JBJMGZ010000703.1:0-3152 GCA_045807605.1 Thermoanaerobaculia bacterium
GCGGGCGGTGACCGAGATCCTCACCGACGTCCGTCGGCCCGACCTGCCCGAGGCCTGGGACCTCACCCGCGACGTGCCGGGGGTGGCCTGGAAGACCGGCACCTCCTACGGGCACCGGGACGCGTGGGCCGTGGGCTTTTCCCGGCGCTACACGATCGGCGTCTGGGTGGGGAACTTCGACGGCCGGCCGCGCAAGGGGATCTCGGGGAGCCAGCACGCCGGGCCGCTGCTCTTCGATCTCTTCCGGGCGATCGATCCCGGCGGCGGAGACCCCTCGAAATCCGCGGATTGGACGAAACGAATCCACGATCTCGGCGAGATCGAGCTGTGCGCGGAGAGCCACGAGCTGCCGGGACCGTTCTGCCCCGTGCGCATTGCGGCGACCTACCTGCCCGGCCGGTCCCATCTGGTTCAGTGCACCTATCACCGCCGGGCGCTGGTGGATGCCAGGACCGGGGAGCTGCTCTCCGGCGATTGCGTGGGGCAGCGTCCGCACGAGCTGCGCAGCTTCACGGTCTACCCGGCGGAGCTGGTGGCCTGGTGGCGGGCCCAGGGGAGCTCGGTGCCCGAGCCGCCGCGGTTCTCCGCCGCCTGCCGCGGCATCCCGGCCGGGGATCCGCCCCGGATCGTGTCGCCCGCCGCGGCCACCCCGTACCGCGTGCGGCGGGACACGCCGCCCGAGTACCAGCGCATTCCGCTGATCGCCCACGCCAGCGCCGAGGCCTCGCGTCTCTTCTGGTACCAGGACGGCACGCTGGTTGCTTCCACCTCTCCCGGGGAGAACCATTTCCTCCCCAGCCTCCCGGGCGAGCACCGGCTGGTCGTCACCGACGACCTCGGGCGTTCCGACGGGGTGCTTTATAAGGTAGAGTAGAGAGCAAGGCAGTATTTCTTGGGGGGCCGGGCTTGAGCCCGGCTTGGAATGCGCTCAGTCGGGGGGCAGTCTCCAGCAGGTGAGCCTCGTCTCGTTGACAGGGCTTCCCTCGGAGGCGTACAGTTGCATGTCCGTGGGGGAAGGCAGATGACGAGCGTGCAAAAAGCTGCCCCATTCATCCTGGCGCTGGCCCTTCTGGGCGGCGCTTCCGGTGCGCGGGCCAACGAGCCGAACACCCGCCCGCAAGGCCCGCCGGGCGTATCCGGACGTGTGCTCGGCGAGACCGCTCCGCTGGGAGCCGCCGGGGTCTACGCCTACCAGCTCGCCGACTTGAGCCTCCGCAAGGTGCTGACGGACGCGCAGGGCAATTTCCTGTTCCAGAACCTCCCGGCCGGCCTCTACAAGGTCATCGCGCACAAGCCCGGATTCACGCCGGTCGTGGTCATGCTGACCCGCACCGCGGCCAGCGCCTCCCAGTTCCTCGACCTCCAGCTCGCGCCCCAGCCGCGGGAAGCCAAGGGCAGGGACGGCGACGACTTCTGGGCGATCCGCGCCCGCATCCCGGCCGACGTCCTGCACGACATCGAGAAAGATGAAGGCAAGGCGAGCGCAGTGCCGATCTTCCAGCTCGCGGCCGCGCAGCTTCAGCAGGACCCGCAGGGCCAGGGGATACCGCTCGACCGCTTCCAGACCGACTTCCAGGCCATGACCGGCGTCGACCAGATCGCCGAGGCGGGCGAGGGTCAGGTCTCCAGCGGCGGCCTCGGCTTCGCCGGGCAGTTCGGACAGGTCCAGGTCGGCCTGCGCGGCCATTTCCGCCAGTTCAACGCTGGAGACTTCGCCACGGGCGCGCACAACACGTCCGGCGGCGAGGCGAGCACCCTGTCGCTGAACCTGGAGGGCCAGGAGAGCCACATCAGCTTGACCTCGCTCTCCAACCGCCTGGTCACCGAGGACGGAGGACGGGAGAACCCCATCGCCTTCGACCATTACCAGGTCAACTGGACCCAGGGCGTAGGCGCCAACGGCCGCTCCGACTTCACCGCCCAGTACACCGAGGAGAACAACTTCCACCGCCAGGGCCCGATCGATCCGCTGGACATCCCGGCTGCGTCGCGCACCTGGCGCGTCGAGGGCGCCTATACCGCCTCGCTCGGCGAGGGCAACACGCTCCAGACGGGTCTCCGGTACCGCGAGCGCCAGTACGGGCTGAGCGCGGCGAACCGCCGCGAGGATCTCCCGGGCCAGGCGAGCGTCGACCTGTTCGGCCGCGGCGGCGTGCGGGTGCGTCCCGCCGTCCTGGTCGAGTACGGGCTCTACAGCACGCTCTCGGACGGATCGCTCGCGCTGACCCCCAAGGGCGGCATCGTCCTCCAGCTCAACCACGACTGGCAGGTCGAGGCCAACGCCAGCCAGCGGGTCTACGAGGACAAGCCGATCAACTCGGCGTTCTTCCCCTCCTTCTACGAGGAGGGGGACCTCTGCGAGCAGGGCACCGAGTCGTGCTACCAGCTCCAGCTCGTCCGCAAGAGCGGCGACGACAACCTGATCTCGCTCGGAGCCGTCCAGAAGACGATCGGCGAGACGCTGCGGGTCTACTTCAGCGACGACTTCTTCGACCGGCTGGAGAGCCTCTACCTGGTGCCCGGCGACGAGCTGCCGGAAGTGAAGCTCGGCATCAGCCACCGCCTGACGCCGCGGATCCTGACCAGCCTGCAGTCGAGCGTCGCCTTCGGCGGCGGCGGCACCTTCGTGGCGGCCGACCGCAAGCCGTACGAGAACCAGGTCCACTACATGGTGACCTCGCTCGACACCCAGTTCCAGAGCACCGCGACCGGCGTGTTCGTGGCCCTCCACCACCTCTCGCAGGAGCTGGAGCCGCTCGCCGGAGCCGACCGCAGCGCGCCGCAGATGGAGTTCGACCGGCTCCGCCTGGAGCTGACCCAGGACCTGAACATCCTCTTCGATCTCGCCGCCCAGTGGGCCGTCCAGCTCAACATGGAGGTCAGCCGCGGGCCGGTCTCCAGCGACGAGCTGCGGCGGCGGTTGATGGGCGGGATCGCGGTCAAGTTCTAAGACTCCCCTCAACCATCCATGTAGGGGCGGGGCTTGCCCCCGCCCGGGAGGGGGTAAACCCCTCCCCTACATCCAGGTCTCGTTGTCCTGGTCGGCCCCAAGGCATTGAATCCATTAAAATGAATTCCATCCGGAAGCTTGGACTAAACTCCGGAAAACCTCGTAAAAACGAGGGGTTAGAGGCAATTCAAACTTCCGTTCA
>JBJMGZ010000704.1:0-2986 GCA_045807605.1 Thermoanaerobaculia bacterium
AGCTCGACGTGTCGATCGTCGCAGGCTGGTGAGCTATCTCACCGCGGTAGGTAGGGGAGGTGAGGGCCGCCGGCGTGGCACCTTATTTCACCCGCACCGGATAGGGAGGCCTCTGCGGCCGGACCGGCGGGTTCTTCTTCAATTCTTCGATCACGATCTCGATCGCTTTTTCGAGCTGCGGATCGCGGCCGGCGGCGAGGTCGGCGGGCCAGTTCTCGACCTCGACGTCCGGCGCCACGCCTTCGTTCTCGACCACCCAGCCGCCTTCCGGCGACCAGAGCGCGAAGTTCGGGGCGGTCACGCCGCCGCCGTCCATGAGCTCCGGGTAGCCGAGGATGCCGACCTCGCCACCCCAGGTCCGCTTGCCGACGAGCGGCCCCAGCTTCGATTGGCGGAACATCCACGGCAGGCCGTCGCCGCCGGAGCCCGACTGCTCGTTGATGAGCATGACCTTCGGCCCGTGGATGGCCGCGCTCGGCGACCGGAAGTCCGCGCCGTAGCGCATGGCCCAATAGCTGCTGAACGGCCGGCGGAGAGGATCGAGATAGGAATCGGCCCAGGCCCCGCCGCCGTTGTAGCGCTCGTCGAGGATGACCGCATCCTTGTCGAGCTGCGAGTAGAAGTAGCGCGTGAACCAGGCGTATCCCTGGTCCCCGGTGTCGGGCAGATAGACGTAGGCCACGCGTCCGCCGGTCGCCTGCTCCACCTTTCTGCGGTTGCCCTCGACCCAGTCCACGCTGCGCAGCCTCAGCTCTTCTTCCATCGTCGCGAGGGGCTCGACCGTCACGGTTCGCGCTCCGGAGCCGTCCGGATTCGGGCCCAGGGTGATCTCGACGCTTTCGTCGCCGGTGTTCAGGAACGGCGCGTAGACGTCGGTGGGCGGCTTCAGGTCCACGCCGCGCACGGCGAGCAGGTACTCCCCGGCCTTCACGTCCACGCCGGGCGCCGCGAGCGGGGCGCGCAGGTCCGGCCACCAGGCCACGCCGCCGTAAACCTTTCTGAAACGGTAACGGCCGTTGGCGATCTCGTAGTCGGCGCCGAGCAGGCCGCCGCCGGTCCCGGCCTTCGGCTCCACGGCCCGGTCGCCGGGCCAGGTGCTGCTGTGGCTCACGGACAGCTCGCTGAGCATCCAGCGAATGACGCGGTACAGGTCCGCGGACGAGGCCAGGTGCGGCAGGAACACCGCGTATTTCTTTTTCATCGCCGGCCAGTCCGCGCCGTGCATGTTCGGGTCGTAGAAATAGTCGCGGTTGATCCGCCAGGCCTCGTCGAAGATCTGCGGCCATTCGGTCCGCGGCTCGACCCGGACCTCGGCCGCGTCCAGGTTCAGCTTGCCCTTGGCCGCATCCGCGCCGGGGGCGAGCTCCACGATCGACCAGGTCTCGGGCGCGGTCAAGACGAGGGCCTTCTTGCCGTCCGGGGTGGAGCGGTAGTCCTGCACGCCGGAGAGCAGCGTCTCCCCCTTGCGTTGGATGAGGTCGTAGCGCATCAGCGCCGCAAGGTCCGGTGGGCTCGGCTGCCCGGGTTGGGGCGGGAGCTGCGACAGGTAGAGCACCTGCCCCGCTCCGCCCGCCGCGAGGCTCCGGTACTCGCCGCCCGGCAGCGGGAACGGCAGCAGCCGGCGATCGAGACCGTCGAAGTCGATCCTCACCGGCTCGGGCTTCGCGGGCGCGTCCTCTTTCTTCTCCTCTGTCTTCTCCGCCGGCTTCTCCTCGTCGCTCTCCCTGGCGAACGGCGACGGCGTGTCCTTGCGCAGCAGCGCCAGGTAGAGAGCGCGGGTCGCCCGCAGGTTCCGGCTGGACAGGTTGAACCACTGGTTCGCCGGACCGGCGTCCGTCGAGGCGAGGAAAGAAAGGTATTTTCCGGAGGCGTCGAACACCGGCTCGGTGGCATCGCTCATGCCGTCCGTGACGGCGCGCGATTCGCCCTGCGCCAGGGAGTAGATGTAGACGGTGCGGTAGGCCGAGAGGTTGCCGAGCGCGTAGGCGATCCATTGCGAGTCGGGCGACCACGCCGCCCAGAGCGAGCGGTGGATCCCGGCGCCGTACATCGGCTCGCTCGCGACCTTCTTGACGGCGCCGCTCTCCAGGTCGAGCCAGTAGAGCGTCCAACTGTTGTCGACATAGGCGATCTTCTTGGCATCGGGGGACCAGGCCGGCGCCTCGTAGAAACCGGCGCCGGCGAGCTTGTAAACCTTTTCCTTCCCCTTGCCGCCGGCGGGGAGGACGTGCAGGGCGTACTCGCCGCCCTGGTCCGAGAAGAAGGCGATCGCTTTGCCGTCGGGCGACCAGACCGGGAAGCGCTCGTGGACGCCGGGGGTGTTGGTGATGTCGCGCGCGTCTCCCTTGGCGGCGGGCACGGTGACGATCTCGCCGCGGAAGCCGAACACCGCCCGCGCGCCGCTCGGCGAGAGGTGGCCGGAGCGGACCTGTTTCGCGCCCCTGGCGAAGCGCGTGCGCGTTTCGGGCAGCTCGGCGGCCACGCCGATCTGCAACCGCTGGCTGCGGCCCGTGGCCAGGTCGAAGCGGTGGAGATAGCCGGCCTGCTCGAAGACCAGGTTGCCGCCGCCCGCGTCCAGGTTGAGGACCGGGAAGTCGTCGAACGCGGTGAGCTGCCGCACGGTCTTCGTCTTCGTGTCGTAGGCGAAAAGGTTGGATTCGCCGTTGCGGTCGGAGCGGAAATAGATCGAATCGCCCATCCAGCGCGGGCCGATGTCGTTGCAGCGTCCGGCCGGCTGCGGGATTTGCTCGACGGCGAGGTCCTTCAGGCTTTGGATCCAGATTCGCGAGTGGGTGCCGCCGCGGTAGCTCTTCCACTGGGTGGTGGCGTCATACAGGGGCATGTAGGCGAGGCGGGAGCCGTCGGGGGAGTAGCTCGCCCCGCGGCCGTGCGGGACCGGCAGCCGGGACGGATACCCGCCGGCGGCCGGGACCGTGAACAACGGCGTGTCGCTTCCCATGGCGACCTCGCGCCAGGAGTTGAACAG
>JBJMGZ010000705.1:0-11129 GCA_045807605.1 Thermoanaerobaculia bacterium
GCCTCGACGACCAACAGGCGGCTGTCGGCCCCGCTGTAGAGGACGACGTCCGGCAGAGGAGCCTTCACATCGATCGGAAGGTTCAGGCGGCGCATCACGGCGCGGTCCTGAAAACCGGAACGCGGAGCGGTGTCTCCCAGGTAGACGACCGACGGATCGGCCAGAACGGCCGGGGCCAGGACTTCGACCACGGCTTTCTCGATCTCGTTGTGAGCGCCGGCGCTGAGGCCGAAGGTGAGCTCGGGGGATAGTTGGCACCGCGGCGAAGCGTCCGCTGCAGGAACCTCAGGTCCTGCCGGCCGAGCCCGTAGGCTCGCGCCACCCTGTCGTTGAGCTCCTCTTCGAGATCCTTTCGCGCCGCGGGCGCAACGCTCTTTTCGAGCCGCGCGACCACATCGGAGATCTCGGCTTCGAAGGCGCCTCGCGGGATCGGCAGGAGATTGAGCTCCGTGGCCGAAACCTGAGTATTGCCGTTCATGGACCGGAACAGAAACTCGATCACATCCGAGGAGAGGATGCCGAGAAGGAACCCGAGGTCCGCCTTTCGGCCCAGGTCCAGGGGCTGCAGGACGTTGAGGTGGTTCTCGATGAAATACCTCTCCCGGGGAGAGAAGGGCGCCCGGCTTGCCACGATCCGGCGAGCCTGCTCATCGGCCGTGACGCGCTGCACGAGGAGGCTCGGCCCGGCAGTGGCCAGCTCCCGCGTCTTCCGTGTCGAAGCCAGGTAGGCGGGACGGGTCTCCTCGGCGGCTCCGAAGCGGAAGCGGAAGCGGCTCACGTCGGTCGCCCAGACCAGGGGCAATGTCTCGCTGGCGGTCCGGGCGCGCAGGTCGTCCTTCACACGGTTCCAGACGATCGGTCCCGTCCTCGCCGGACAGGCGATGCCGGGACTGCCCAGGAGCGGATGGCGGTCGAGGACCTTGTCGATCAGCGAGTAGGTCTTCTCCCGGTCCGAAACGAACCAGACCGTCGTTCCGTTCAGGCGCCGCGCCACCTGCCCGGCGTCCGCGAGAACGTGGCCGGGGCCTCCGCCTCCACTACCGAGCTCGCTCACGTCGCGGACGATTCCGGTGCGGACCGGCCCGCGCGCTGCGTCCCCGGATTCGGGACGCCGGAACACTACGATCATGGTGCCCTGGAGGACCTGCGGGAACACGTTCTTGCGTTCGGCCAGGAGAAGCAGCTCCTCGAGGCAGGTCCGCTCCTCGATGATCTTCCGGAGGTTCTGAAAGTAGAGGCCGGAGAGCATCGAGCGGGGGACGATGAAGCCCAGCCGGCCGCCCGGCCGGAGCATCTCGATCCCGGCATGGAGGAAGACGCCGTATGCGTTCGCATGCCCGTAGATCGAGCTGGCGAATGCGCTGCGCAGCGCCGGGTCCATGCGCGCCATCTTGCGGTAGGGAGGATTCCCGACGACGAAATCGAAGGCCCCGGAAAGCCGGAGGCCCGCTCCGGAAGAGGGCCGCAGCCCCTCGCCCTCCATCTCCGCGCCAAGGACTTCCAGCGTGTCGCGATGATGAACCGGAACCGCCGCGGGCAGGGCTCGCGGGCGAGCCTTCATCCATTCGAGGATCGCCGGCGCCAGGAGCAGGCTCAGGTTGAAGCGCGCGTACAGGCAGGCGACCGGATCGATGTCGATCCCGACGAAACGTGCCCGCACCCGCGGATACCAGTCCGCGAGCGGAACCGCGGCGCGGCGCAGAGCGCCCAGGTGGCTGCGCACGGCTTCCACCAGGAAGACCCCCGAGCCGCAAGCCGGATCGCAGAGGGTCCTCTCGAGGATCTCCGCGTCCTCCCGGTAACCCGATGCGCGGAGGATGTACCGGACGATCGGCTGAGGCGTCACCACCTGGCCGAGACCGCGGCGGACGGCCTCCGGAACCAGGTGGAGATAGTCGTGGGGCTCGAAGTCTTCACCGCTGGCCAGCTCGACAGCGTCGAGCTCCTGCCTCTGCCCGGGCCTACCGGCGCCTCTGACTTCGAGAAGCCGGCAGCTGGCCTCCTTGATCCGCGCCGGCCGGAGCGCCAGGCCCAGGCGTCCGGCTTCGCGCTGGAGCTGCGCCGACAGCGCCGCCGCCAGAGCGGCTTCGAGACTTTCCTGACGGCCCGCGGGTTTGACTGTCCTCATCGAAGCGTCCCGATTGTACAGCCCTTCGCGAGCCGGCTGGGCAGGTTGCATAGGAAGGAGTATAGCGAGAAAAAGGCGTAAGACAGCGATCCACCCTTCAACTCCGCTGCGCCACCACCAATGTCACGTCGTCGTCCAGCGGCTCTCCCGGCTCCCGGCCGGACCACTCGGCGAGCCGGCCGAGGATGGCATCCGGCTCTCCGGAGGCGGCCAGGAGATCCCGCAGCCGCTCGTCGCCGAACGGATCGCCGGCCCGGTTCAGGGCCTCGGTCACTCCGTCCGTGTACAGGAGGAGGCGGTCCCCGGGAGAGACCCGCAGCTCCTCGTTGCGGTACCCGGCCTGGCGGAAACGGCCGAGCGGGAGGCTCTCCTGCCGCACCTCCTCGACCCGGCCCTCCGCCTCGCGCCAGACCAGGAGCGGCGGATGGCCCGCGCTTGGCGTAGGCCGCCATCCCGCCATCCATATAGATGTAGGCCGCGGTCACGAAGCCCCTCTCCAGATTGCCGTGGAGGATGCGGTTCATGCCCGCGAGGACCGCGGCGGGATCGGAGGCGTGCTCGGCCTGGGCGGTGAGCGCCACCTTGACCATGGCAGCGATCAGCGCCGCCGGCACGCCATGGCCGGAGACGTCCGCCACCAGGATGCCGAGGCGCTCCGGGTCCACGGCCAGGAAGCCGTAGAGATCGCCGCCGACGTCGGCCATGGGGAGATAGCGGGCGGCGAGAGCGAGGCCGCGGACCTCCGGCATCCGCCCGGGCAGCAGCGAGCTCTGGATGCGGCGGGCGGTCTCCAGCTCCTGGGAGATCCCCGCCAGCCGGCGCTCGTTGGCGAGGACCCGCCGGAGGAAGGCATAGAAGATCGCGCCGCCCAGGGCCAGGATGCCGAGCGGCTCCGGGCTCACCCCCCAGGGCACGAGCCCCGCCTCCACGACGTTCTCGTTGATCACCAGCACCAGGAAGACCGCCGCCCCGGCGATCACGACCTTGCCGTCCCGGGAGCGGGCCGCCGCGCGCAGGACGCCGGGGTTCTTCCTCAGGTGGAGGACGCCGTTGAGGAGCATGATCGCGATCCCGAACAGCACCACGAGGTTGTTGACCCCCATGGCCGTCCCGGGGCCGCGCACGGCGTCGATCAGGATCGCGCCGGCGGCGTAGACGCTCTGGACCCAGAGCGCCAGGCGGATCGAGGAGAGCCAGCCCCGGCCCAGCGCCCATTCCATGAACAGGATGGCCGGCAGGGGCAGGAGGTAGGTGATCAGGACGATCAGCCAGACCGCGAGGGGCCCGGGAATGCCCACCCAGGCGCCCAGGAGGTCGGTGTCGAGGATCAGCCGCAGCCCGTACAGGCAGTCGGCGACGCCCAGCCAGACGAGGGGACGGCTGGTGCTGCGCCCGCGGACGGCTCCCAGCGCCAGCGCCGCGATCCCGAGGGCGATCAGGATGCTGCCGAGGACGACGTCGGCGAAGTCCTCCTGCAGCCGGGGCTGAAGCTGGGCCAGGCGGGCCAGTTGTTCGGGTTGCAAGGGGCTCCAGCGTAGCAGAGCGCGGATGGGGTACGCTTCCCTCCATGTCGAAGATGCGCCTTCTCTGGCTCCTGCTCCTGCTGGGCTGGGCCTGCTCCCCTTCGCCCGCCGCTCAGCAAGGAACAAAGACCGAGGCTCCGCCCCGCCAGCCGGCTCAGCCCCTGAGCTACGCGGGCGGGGCCGACTGGCTGGAGCGCGAGGGCCGCGCCGACATCGAGAAGCCCGAGATCGTGCTGCGCGCCATGAACCTGAAAGACGGCGACGTGGTGGCCGACCTCGGCGCCGGCACCGGCTTCTACACCCGCCGCCTGGCCAGGGCCGTGGCCCCCACGGGCAGGGCCTGGGCGAACGACATCCAGCCCGAGATGCTCGACCGGCTCCAGGAGCTGGCCGCCAAGGAAGGGATCGCCAACATCGTCACCGTCGTGGGCACGGAGACCGATCCCAAGCTCCCCAAGGGGACGTTCGACTGGATCCTCCTGGTCGACGTCTACCACGAGTTCCAGCAGCCGGAGCCGATGCTGGCGAAGATCCGCGCGGCCCTGAAGCCCAACGGCCGCGTGGCGCTCGTCGAGTACCGGGCCGAGGACGACTCGGCCGCGCACATCAGCCCGGCGCACAAAATGTCGGTCGAGCAGGTGCTCGCCGAGTGGGTCCCGGCCGGCTTCCTGCACGTCGAGACGATCGAGGAGCTGCCGTCGCAGCACCTGTTCATCTTCTCGGTGAAGCGGCCGTAGAGCGGCGTCAAACCTCGCTCTCCCCCCCCACTGTAGAGACGCCCCGTGGGGCGTCTCCTCCGGGATCCCGCCCGATAACGCTGGCCGGCTGTGGTCGCTGGAAGGATGCCGCCGCTGCGAGAGACGCCCCACGGGGCGTCTCTACAGTGGGGAAGGGGCAGGAAGGGATCTCCCCCTTCATGTTATCGTCCGCTCTTGGCCGAATCGGCCCGCTTTGCCTGAGGAATCCCTGGAAAGGAGTCTCTGCACCAAGATGGCCACCGCTCCCTTGACCCGTCGCTGGACCCCTGCCGACTCGACCGATCTCTACAACATCCGCGGCTGGGGGAACAACTTCTTTTCCGTGGCCCACGACGGCCACATGCTCGTCCATCCGGGCGGGCCGGGCACGGAGACCATCGACCTCAAGGACCTGGTGGACGAGGTGCGGCAGCGCGGCATCGGCCTGCCTCTCCTGTTCCGCTTCTCGGAGATCATCCAGTCGCGCGTGGTGCAGCTCAACGAGGCGTTCCGCCGCGCCATCCAGGAGTACGGCTACAAGGCCGAGTACCGCGGCGTCTATCCGATCAAGGTCAACCAGGACCGCTACCTCGTGGAGCGGCTGGTCGAGTACGGCCGGCCCTACCACTTCGGCCTGGAGGCGGGCTCCAAGCCCGAGCTGCTCGCGGTCATGGCCCTGCTCGACGACGAGGACGCGCTCATCATCTGCAACGGCTACAAGGACCAGGAGTACATCGAGACCGCGCTCCTCGCCTCGCGCCTCGGCCGCCATGTCGTGCTGGTGGTGGAGAAGCCCTCCGAGCTGCCGCTCATCCGCGACATCGCGCAGCGCCTGGGCATCCGGCCGCGCATCGGCATCCGCTCGCGCCTCGCCACCCGCGGCGCCGGGCACTGGGAGGCCTCGGGCGGCGACCGCTCCAAGTTCGGCCTCTCCGGCCGCGACATGCTGGAGGCGATCAGCTTCCTGCGCGAGCACGACATGCTCGACACGTTCGAGCTGCTGCACTTCCACCTGGGCAGCCAGATCTCCTCGATCCGCTCGGTCAAGGACGGCCTGCGCGAGGCCGCGCACGTCTACATCAACCTGGTCAAGCTCGGCGCGCCGCTCGGCTACCTCGACGTCGGCGGCGGGCTCGGCGTCGACTACGACGGCTCGCAGACCAACTTCACGTCGTCGCTCAACTACACCCTCCAGGAGTACGCCAACGACATCGTCTACGGCATCATGGAGGTCTGCGACGAGCACGAGGTGCCGCACCCGCGCATCGTCTCGGAGTCCGGCCGCGCCACGGTCGCGCATCATGCCGTGCTGGTCATGGACGTGCTGGGCGCCTCGGAGCTCACGGTGGGGAAGATCCCGAAGCAGCCGCCCGCCGAGGCCGCGCAGGCGCTGCGCCGCCTGTTCGAGACCTACCGCGACGTCTCGCGCAAGAACTTCCTGGAGTCCTACCACGACGCGATCTCGGACCGCGACGAGTGCCTGGTGCTGTTCGGCGTCGGCCACATGACGCTGGAGCACCGCGGCCTCGCCGAGGAGCTGTTCTGGGGGATCTGCCAGAAGGTCCTCAAGATCTCGCGCACGCTCCAGGAGATCCCCGAGGACCTGGAGGGGCTCGAGCGCTCCCTGGCGGACACCTACTTCTGCAACTTCTCGGTCTTCCAGTCGCTGCCCGACTCGTGGGCGATCGACCAGCTCTTCCCCATCGTGCCGATCCACCGCCTGAACGAAGAGCCGGTCAACCGCGCCGTGCTCGCCGACATCACCTGCGACTCGGACGGCAAGATCGACCACTTCATCGACCGGCGCGACGTCAAGGACGTGCTCGAGCTCCATCCCCTGAACGGCGGACACTACTACCTGGGCGTGTTCCTGGTGGGGGCCTACCAGGAGATCCTGGGCGACCTGCACAATCTGTTCGGCGACACGAACACGGTGCACGTCTCCCTGCACGGCGACGAGGGGTACCAGATCGACGGCGTGGTCAGCGGCGATACCGTGACGGACGTCCTGCGCTACGTGCGCTACAGCCGCGATCACCTGGTGGCAAAGGTGCGTCAGTCGGCGGAGGCCGCCCTGCGCGCCAAGAAGATGACCATCGAGGAGTCGCGCCACCTGCTGCGCCGCTACGAGGAAGGGCTGTCGGGCTACACTTACCTGGAACACGAATAGGAGAAGCCATGCAGACCGTCACCACCGTCGATCCCCTGATCGAGCAGCTCCGCGAGGCCGCGCGCCTGGGAGAGGTCGAGGCCATCGCCGAGCGGATCAAGCAGACGCTGGAGTCGTACATCCCCGCCGAGGGGCTGCGCCTGCCCGGGCACTTTCTCCAGACCAAGCCGGACGGCTACTGCCGGCGCCTCCTGCACCGCGACGAGGAGCTCGGCTTCACCGCGGTCGTGATGACCTGGGGGCCGGGCCAGCGCACGGCGCTCCACGACCATGCCGGGATCTGGTGCGTCGAAGGCGTTCTGGAAGGGCGGATGGAGGTCCACCGCTACGAGCAGATGGAGGAGCCCGAGCCGGGCGTCTTCCGCTTCGTCGAGCGCGAGACGCTCAGCGCCAACGCCGGCGAAGCCGGAGCGCTGATCCCGCCGCTGGAGCATCACGTGCTCGCCAACAACCGCCCGGACAAGGTCTCGCTCACGCTCCACGTCTACGGCGGCGATATGGATCACTGCACGGTCTTCGAGCCGGTCGCCTCCGGCGGGAATCCCAGCGATCAGCTCTACCGCGCCAAAGAGAAGAGCCTCCAGTACGACGCATGAGCACACCGTTCGGGAAACACCCCGACACCCTGGTCCGGCAGGACCGGCCGTTCAACGCCGGGCCGCCGCTGCGGCACCTGCGCCGCTTCGTGACCCCGGTCGAGCACTTCTTCGTGCGCAGCCACGGCGACGTGCCGCAGGTCGATTCCGATTCCTACCGCCTGGTCCTGGCCGGCATGATCCGCAAGCCGCTGCGCATCTCGCTCGACGAGCTGCGGCGGCTGCCCAAGGTCGCGGTCACGGCCACGCTCCAGTGCGCGGGCAACCGCCGGCTGGAGATGATGGCCGTGCGCCCGATCCCGGGCGAGCTGGGCTGGGGCGAGGAGGCGGTGGGCACGGCCGAGTGGAAGGGCGTGCCGCTGCGCGACCTGCTCGCCGCGGTGGCGCCCCTGCCCGAGGCGAAGCACGTCGCCTTCTCGGCCTTCGACGAGACCGAGCGCCACGGCCACCGCTTCACCTTCGGCGGCTCGATCCCGCTCGACAAGGCGCTCTCTTCGGAGGTGCTCCTCGCCTACGAGATGAACGGCGCCGACCTGCCGGCCGTTCACGGCGCGCCGCTGCGCGTGGTGGTGCCGGGCTACATCGGCGCCCGCAGCGTCAAGTGGCTGAGCGCGATCACGCTGCGGGACGAGCCCTCGGACAACTACTTCCAGGCCAAGGCCTACCGCCTCTTCGGGCCGCAGGTGGACCACGACAACGTGGACTGGGACAGCGGCCTGATGCTCGGCCCGTTCAACGTCGGCTCGGTGATCTCCGATCCCGTCGAGGGCGAGACCCTGCCGGCGGGACCGGTCGCGGTGCGCGGCTTCGCCTACGCGGGCGAGCGCGAGATCGCGCGGGTGGAGGTCTCGATCGACGGCGGCCGCACCTGGACGACGGCCGGGCTCGGCCGCGAGCACGCGCGCTGGGCCTGGCGCCTCTGGGAGGCGCGGCTCGACCTCCCCGCCGGACCGCACGAGATCCTCTGCCGCGCCTGGGACACCGCCGCCCAGACCCAACCCGAGCACCCCGGGCACGTGTGGAACTTCAAAGGCTACATGAACAACGCGTGGCATCGGGTACGGATCAACGCCGCGTAGCGGCGTGGTCGGGGGTCGGCCTCGCCCTCCTCACCCTCGCCGCCTACCTCCCCGTCCTCGCCCACGGCTTCATCCGCTTCGACGACCCGCTCTACGTCACCCGCAATCTCCATGTGCAGGCGGGGCTCTCCTGGGAGGGGCTCGCCTGGGCCTTTTCCGCGAACGTCGCGAGCAACTGGCACCCGCTGACGCTCCTCTCCCACATGCTCGACTGCGAGCTCTTCGGGATGGACCCGCTCGGCCATCACCTGACGAGCCTGCTCCTCCATACGGCGAGCGTCGTCCTCCTGTTCGAAGCGCTGCGGCGCCTGACACGGGATCAACCCGGATCGATCTGGCGGAGCGCGGCCGTGGCGGC
This sequence comes from Thermoanaerobaculia bacterium, assembly GCA_045807605.1. Lineage (GTDB taxonomy): Bacteria > Acidobacteriota > Thermoanaerobaculia > Multivoradales > UBA5704 > DATMER01. The sequence goes on from JBJMGZ010000705.1 coordinate 8,592, forward strand.
GCTCTTCGCGGTCCATCCCACTCACGTCGAGTCGGTCGCCTGGATCGCCGAGCGCAAGGACGTGCTCTCCGGCTTCTTCTGGATGCTCACGCTGCTGGCCTGGGCAGGCTACGTCCGCCAGCCGTCCCCGAAGCGGTACGCGGCCGTGGCCCTGGCGCTGGCGGCGGGGCTGCTGTCCAAGCCCATGGTGGTGACGCTGCCGTTCGTCCTCCTCCTTCTGGACGTCTGGCCCCTGCGCAGGGAGATCCGCGTGAAGGAGAAGCTGCCGCTCTTCGCTCTCGCGGCGGCTTCCTGCGTGGCGACCGTGATCGCCCAATTCGGAGCGATCGGCCTGGCCAGCCGGTTCCCGCTCCGGCTGCGGCTGGCGAATGCGGCTCTCTCCTACGCGGCCTACCTGGGCAAGACCCTCCTCCCGAGCCGGCTCGCCGTCTTCTACCCCATGCCCACGGAGTTTCCGGCCTGGAAGGTCGCGGGCGCCGCGCTGCTGCTGGCGTGCCTGACGGTCCTCGCCTTGAGGGCAGGCCGGTACGTCCTGGTCGGCTGGCTCTGGTTCCTGGGGACGCTCGTGCCCGTGATCGGGATCGTCCAGGTCGGCGGGCAGGCCATGGCCGACCGCTACACCTATCTGCCCACGATCGGCCTCTTCCTGATCGCCGCCTGGGGGCTGCCTCGGAGAGCGCGCTGGGTCGTACCTGGGGTCGTGCTCGCCCTGGCCATCGGCACCCGCCTCCAGCTCCGGCATTGGGAGGACAGCGAGTCGCTCTTCCGCCACGCCGCGGCCGTCACCGAGCGCAACTTCATCGCCCATCTCAACCTGGCGCAGATCCATGCCGAGCACGGCGAGCGCGGGCCGGCCCTGGAGCACTTCCGCACCACGCTCGAGATCCGGCCCGGCATGTGGCAGGCCCAGGCCAGCCTCGGCAACACCCTCCGCCGCTGGGGGCGGCCCGACAAGGCCCTACCCCACCTGAGGAACGCCGTGCGCCTGCGCCCGCACGATCCCCGCCTCCGCCGCGCGCTCGCCGAAGCGCAGGAAGAGGCCCGCCGGATGAGCGAATAGCTATTCCGCTATAATCCTGTCTCCAATGTATTCCTCCCCCCGCCGGCGTGCCGCGCACGCCGGTACTCTTTTTCGGTGCTAGGGTTCGGCCCGATGCGCGCCTGGGAGACCCTGGACACCGTCGAGACCGCCGAGGGGCGGATGGAGCTGCGCCGGCGAAGCCGGCTTGGGGAGGAAAAACCGGACTTCGTCATCACGGTCGCGGGCCGGGTGCTGATGAGCAGCATGGCGCACCTGACCGAAGTCGCGGTGGCGGAGATGGCGTGCGGGGAGGTGGCCGGCCGCGAGCATCCGCGGGTTCTCCTCGGCGGTCTCGGCATGGGCTTCACCCTGCGCGCCGCGCTCGATGTCCTGCCGCGGAGCGGACGGGTGGTCGTGGCCGAGATCAACCAGGCCGTGGTCCGCTGGTGCCGCGGGCCGCTCGCGCACCTCACGGACCGCGCCGCGATGGATTTCCGGTCCAGGATCGTCGTGGAGGATGTAGCGCAAGTCATCGCCCGGGCCGGCGACCAGCCTTTCGATGCGATCATTCTCGACCTCTATGAAGGACCCCGGCAGGCGACCCAGGGCCGCGAGGATCCTTTCTACGGCCCCGCGGCCCTGGAGCGGACCCGCCAGGCCCTGACGCCCGGCGGCGTGCTCGCGGTCTGGTCCGAGGACCCGGACGCCGCCTTCGAGAAGCGGCTGCGCAAGAGCGGCTTCGAAGTCGAGCGCCGCAAGCCGGGCAAGGGCGGACCGCGCCATGCCATCTATCTCGCAAAGCCCCGAAAGGTATACCGTACGCGGCCATGAAGATGAAGAAGATCCTCCCTCTGCTCGCCTTGCTCTCCGTTCCGAGCCTGATTCCGGCTTGGGCCCAGAACATCCCCGCGCCTCCCGACGTGGCGGCGCCGCCCGCCGACGCCCAGACGACCGCGTCCGGGCTCGCCTCCAAGGTGCTCACCCCGGGCACCGGGGAAAAGCATCCCGGCCCCGCCGACAAGGTCAAGGTCCACTACACGGGCTGGACCACGGACGGCAAGATGTTCGACTCCTCGGTAGTGCGCAACAAGCCGATCGTCTTCGGGCTCGACCAGGTGATCCCGGGCTGGACCGAGGGCGTGCAGCTCATGGTGAAAGGGGAGAAGCGCCGCCTCTGGATCCCGGCGAAGCTCGCCTACGAAGGCAGGCCCGGCCGGCCGCAGGGGATGCTCGTGTTCGACGTCGAGCTGCTGGACATCCTGGAGGTCCCGCCCGCGCCCTCCGATGTGGCCGCGCCCCCCGCCGACGCCCAGACCTCCGAGTCCGGGCTCGCCTGGAAGGTCCTCAAGCCCGGCACCGGCACCAGGAAGGCATCGAAGAAAGGCGCGGTCCGCGTGCACTACACGGGCTGGACCACGGACGGCAAGATGTTCGACTCCTCGATCGGGCGCGGCACGCCGGCCTTCTTCCAGCTCACCAAGGTCATCCCCGGCTGGACCGAGGGGCTGCAGCTCATG
>JBJMGZ010000706.1:0-5291 GCA_045807605.1 Thermoanaerobaculia bacterium
CCTCGTTCGGAGTCATCTTCGACATTCCCCTGAACCCCAACTGGCAGATCGAGCTCCTGGCCAACCGCCAGGACAGCGAGTTCATCGTCGACTCGGGTCTCTTCACCCCGGAGCAGAGCCTCGGGGACGTGACGGTGGATCTCGTCAATGCCGGCATCCTCTACCAGTGGGGTCCGGGCCAGGTGCAGGGCTTCTTCTCCGGCGGCCTCGGCATCGCGCGCATCGAGCCCGACCGCCCGAACGTGGACGCCGAGAGCCGCTTCTCGGGCAACTTCGGCGGCGGCGTCAAGGTCTTCCTGGCCGAGAACGTCGGCCTGCGCTTCGAGGGACGGGGCTACTGGGTGGACCTCGAAACGGGCTTCGACGACCGCAACGACCGCTTCGAGTCCGACGAGGGCCTGTTCCAGGGCGAGGCCTCGGTCGGCCTCATCCTCTCCTGGTAGAGCCGGGCGTCCGATGCCTCCGCGCTACTCGCCCTCGGTCCAGGACATCGCCGGCAACGTCTACTCGGCGCTCGCCCACCGCCTCGCCACGTTCCAGGGCGAGGTCTACCCGCTTCACGTCGGCGACACCTGGATGGAGCCGGCCGAGGGCTGCCGCATGGAGGACATCCGGGTCGCGGACCATCCGGGCATGCACCGCTACGCCGCGCCCCAGGGCATGCCCGCCCTGCTCGACGCCATCGCCGAGCGGGCGCGCGAGCGCACCGGCGTGCCCACGGGCCGGGAGAACGTGCTGGTCGCGGCCGGGGCCACCGGCGGCCTCGGCGCCGTGGCCGGCGCGATCGTGGCCCCGGGGGACGAGGTGCTCATCCTCGCTCCCCATTGGCCGCTGATCACCGGCATCGTCCGCTCCTTCCACGGAGTGCCGGTGGACGTCCCCTTCCTCGGCGCGGTCGATTCTCCGGAGACGGCGGTGGAAGCCGTGCGGGACAAGAGGACGGCCCGCACCGTGGCGCTCTACCTGAGCACGCCGAACAACCCTACCGGGCGGACCATCCCGCGCTCCTGGATCGAGGCCCTGGTGGCCTGGGCGCAGAGCGAGGACCTGTGGATCATCGCCGACGAGGTCTACGAGGACTACGTCTTCGAAGGGGAGCACACCTGGACCCGCCCGCTGGCGCCGGAGCGCACCTTCTCCACCCACTCCTTCTCCAAGGCGTACGGCATGGCGGGCAACCGCTGCGGCTACATCGTGGGTCCGGCCGGGGCGGTCGGCGAGCTGCGCAAGATCGGCATGCACAGCTTCTACAGCACGCCGACCGCCTCCCAGATCGCGGCCCTGCGGGCCATGGGCGAGCCCGGAGCGCGGTGGATCGAGAACGCCCGGCGGCTCTACAAGGAGACCGGCGACCGCGCCGCCGCGCGGCTGGGAGTCGAGCCGCCGCAGGGGAGCACCTTCCTCTTCCTGGACGTGGCCGATCACCTGGACGAGCGGGGACTGCCGGGCATCCTGGAGGACTGCGTCGAGCGCGGCCTCTTCGCGGCGCCCGGCCAGAGCTTCGGCCCCTATCCCACCCACCTCCGGGTCTGCTTCACGGCCGCGCCTCCCGACGTGGTCGGGCGCGGGGTGGAGGTGCTGGCCGGGCTTCTTGGGCGTTAGAATCCTCTCAATGCCCGCCGTCGAAGATCCCCGCACCCTGGGGGAGCTGGAGCTCTTCCACGGGTTGTCGCCCGACGACCTCGCCTATCTGAACAGCCTCCTGCGCTCCTCGTCCGTGCCGACGGGCACGAACTTCATCACGGTGGAGCAGCCGGGCGAGGTGGTCTACGTCATCCTGGAGGGGACGGTGAAGATCTACGTCAGCCACGAGGACGGGCGGGAGGTCATCCTCGCCTTCCTGGGCCGGGGGGACACGGTGGGGGAGATGAGCCTGATCGACAGCTCGGGGCGCTCGGCCAACGTGGTGACCACGGAGAAATCGCGGCTCCTCTGGATGGACCGGATCACGTTCCAGACCTGCCTCAGGGCCCTGACGCCGCTCGCCAACAACCTGGTGCGGCTGCTCTCGATCCGGCTGCGCTTCGCGAACGAGCAGATCCAGGCGCTCTGCACGCTCGACGTGGCCGGCCGGGTCGCCCGCCAGATCCTCGCCCTGGCCGACCGTTACGGCAGCCGCGAAGCCGGAGGCGAGGTGACGATCCCCCTGCGCCTCACCCAGAGCGACCTCGGCGAGATCGTGGGAGCCTCCCGCGAACGGGTGAACCAAGTCGTCGTCGAGCTCAAGCAGCGCGGCCTGATCGCCGTGCAGCCGGATCACCGGATCCGGGTGCTCAACCGCAAAGAGCTGACCCGCTACTGCCGGTGAGGGAGTGCTACCATGCCGCAGATGATCGCGATCGAGGACATCTGTGAGCCCGAGTGGGCCGACTGGTACCGGCTGACACCCCGGGAACGTTGGGAAGAGAGTGCCCGCCTCTGGCACCACTACGTCGCCATGGGAGGTTCCCTTGATCCCGAGCCCGATCCGCAAAGCCCTTTCTACGATCCGCAGACATCAGGTCGCCCACCTGTTGATGGGCGGCCAGGCCTGCGTGTTATACGGCGCAGCGGAGTTTAGCCGCGACCTCGATCTCGCCCTGCTGCCAGACCCCGCGAACCTCGATCGCCTCGCAGCCGCCCTTGCGGAGCTCGACGCCGAGGTGATTGCCATCCCACCCTTTGCCCTGAAGCATCTGGCAGAAGGGCTCGCCGTCCACTTTCGCTGCAAGAACCCTGAGGTAGCAGGCCTGAGGATCGACGTCATGGCGCACATGCGGGGAGTCGCGCCGTTTCCAGAGCTATGGGCGCGGCGCACGACCTTGGTCTTCGAGGAGGAAGATCTTGAAGTCATGTCGCTTCCAGATCTGGTGGCGGCCAAGAAGACCCAACGCGACAAGGACTGGCCGATGATCCGACGTCTTGTCGATGTCAACTACCTGGGCCACCGGAATGATCCGACCGAAGAACGCATCCTCTTCTGGCTTCGCGAGCTCCGGACTCCCGAGCTTCTGGTCGAGGTGGCTCAGGCTCATGCGGCTCTCGCCAAGGAGGTGTCCGGAGAGCGGCCGCTTCTGAAGCTGGCGACCGCAGAGAATCTTGAAAGCGGCCAACTCGGCAGGGCGCTCCGGGACGAGGAGGAGACCGAACGGCGCCTCGACGCGGAGTATTGGAGGCCCCTGCGAGAGCAGATCGAGCGCCTGCGCCGGGGGCGCGGGAGGGCGTAGGTCCCCGCCTGCTCAGGTAACCGGAGCAAGGATGCCGACCGCGACAATGACGAGCAAAGGCCGGGTCACGATTCCAAGGAAGGCGACAAGAGGATCAGGGCGCGGCTCCGCGCCTGGATCGGACGACCCAAGGAACGAGGACAAAGCCAGCTCGCCTCGCATCCGCTCCAAGGCGCGTGAATCGCTCCCAAGTCCTTCAGATCCGATTCAAGGAGCTTAGATCCGATGCGAGAGGCTCAGATCGGATCCAAGGAGCTTCGATCGGTCCAAAGCGCCTTCCGGAAAATTTCAAGGAGCTTAGATCGGATTCAAGACGCTTAGATCCGATTCGAGGAGCTTAAACCGGATTTTTGAAGCTTAATCCGGATTCTTGGAGCTTGGACCGGATTTTTGGAGCTTAGATCGGATCGAAGGACCTTGAAATTTTCCGGAAGCCGCTTAGATCGGATTCAAGGAGCTTAGATCCGAATTTTGAAGCTTAGATCGGATCGGAGAGGCTTGGATCCGATCCAAGGACCTTAAATCGACCCGGAGAGCTTTCCGGCCGATTCCCCGGCCGGGCGAGCGTCGCTACGCGGCCGGCTTCACCCCGGCCTGGCTCTCGGCGTGCAGCCGCGAGAGATAGAGCGCCGTGGCGGCGTGGGTGGCGAGGAGATTGAAGAGCTCGTAGTCGATCGTCTCGAAGCCGCTCTTCTGGGGGAGCAGGCGGAAGACGGCGAGGGCGCCGATCACCCGGTCCTCCAGCTTCAGCGGGATGCAGACCGAGAGGTTCGACTCCCGCGGCGCGGGCTGGAAGTCCAGGCCCTTGCCGGGGAGCCAGATCTCGCCGGTCGCCGCGGTCCTGCCGATGATGCCGGAGCCGACCGGCACGGTGCCGTAGATGGCCGGGTCGATGCCGAACCAGCCCGCCAGCCGCAGCGCCGTGCCGTCCGCGCTCATCTCATAGATCGCCAGCTCCTCGGAGCCGATCAGGTTGATGACGATCTCCTGGATCGCGGAGACCACCTCGGCCCGGTCGAGCGTGCTGTGGAGCTGGTAGCTCGCGACGTAGAGGTTCGCCAGGTTGTTGTTCTGGCTCTCGACCTCGACGTACTGGTGCGAGTACCTCTGGTTCGAGGCCTCCACGTCGGCGAGCTGGCGGCGCAGGTCGGACTGCTCGTGGAAGATGCGGTCGAGCTCCTCGCGCAGGGCCAGGACCTTCTCCTGGAGCGCCATCTTCTCGCTCAGCAGGCGCCCCTTGTCGCTTTCCAGCCCGGCCACGAGCCGGCGCAGCCGGTCGTTCTCGTTGAGCAGGTCCTGGACGTAGCGCCGGGTGTCCTCGCGCACCCGGAAGATGTAGCTGCCCTGGCCTTCGCCTTCCTTCTTCATGGCTTCACGTCTCCGAACGCGGGCATCTTCCGCTCCCAGAAGAACGGCTCGCGCTTGTGAGGATGGTTGCCCACCTCGTCCAGTCTGATCCCTTCGTAGAGCCGGCCGTTGAGCATCACCAGCCCGACCTGCTCGGCGTTCTTGATGTCGTCGAGCGGGTTCGCGTCGAGCACGACGAGGTCGGCCAGCTTGCCGGGCTCGAGCGAGCCGATGTCCTTGTCCATGCCGAGGTAGCGGGCGCCGTCGATCGTGCCCGCCCGGAGCGCCTCCAGCGGGGTCATGCCCCCCTGGACGAACATGCGCAGCTCCCAGTGCGCGCCCAGGCCCTCGCGCTGGCCATGGGCGCCGAGCTGGACCTCGACCCCGGCGTCCTGCAGCTCGGCCGCGCCGCGGGCATTGTTGAAGTGGTTCCACTCCTCGTCCGGCGCAAGAAACGGCCGGCGGGCGCGCTCGTCCACCTCCTCGCGCGGCACGAAGCGCAGCAGCCGCTCGTTCTCCCAGACCTTGTCGTGGGCGTAGAACCAGTTCTCGCCCCAGATCCCGCCGTAGCCCACGATCAGGGTCGGCGTGTAGCCCACCTTCGTCGCGCCCCAGAGCTGCTTGACGTCGGCGTAGATCTTCGCCACCGGGATCGAGTGCTCGACGCCGGTGTGGCCGTCCACCACCATGGTCATGTTGTGCTCGAAGAGCGAGCCGCCCTCGGGCACCACCATGATC
>JBJMGZ010000707.1:0-2508 GCA_045807605.1 Thermoanaerobaculia bacterium
TGTATGGGGAGATCGGAGTCAAGCCGGCGGTCTAGCCGGTCCAGCCTCGGAGGAGAACGACGATGGAAGCCTGGGTGATCATCCCGATCGTTGCGATGCTCGTGGGCATGTTCAAGCAGTGGATCTGGTTCAAGACGAGGCAGAACCAGCTCGGCAGCTCGACGCAGAATCTCGAGAAGCTGGTGGCCGAGATGCGCGAGCGGGACCAGGCCATGGCGGAGCGCATCGAGAACCTGGAGGCGATCGTGGTCAGCCAGACCTGGGACGTGCTCCAGGACAGGAACCTGTCGCCGGCGGACCGGGAGCGCCGCCTGGTCTCCGTGGCCCAGCGCGAGCTGGCGCCGCCGCCGGTCCCCGACAGCCAGAAGGCCGAGGTGCTGGCGCGGCGTCTGAAGGCCTGAGAGACACGGATTTTCCACGGACCGTCACGGACCTTCCGGACCGTCCGTGTGAGTCCGTGGAGGTCCGTGTTCGTCCGTGTTGTACACTCCCCCGCGATGACGACCCGCTGGAGGCTGGCCCTCCTCTCCCTCGTGATGCTCTCCTGCGTCGGCTGCGACCAGGCGGCGAAGGCCATGGCGCGGGACTCGCTCGCCGGGCGGACGATCTCGCTGCTCGGCGGCGCCGTCCGCTTCGAGTACGCGCAGAACACGGGCGCCTTCCTCAGCCTGGGGGCCTCGCTGCCGAGCGGGATGCGCTCGCTGCTGTTCGTGGGCGGGACCGGCCTGATCGTGCTCGGCCTGCTGGTGGCCATGGCCCGCGGCGGCCACGGCACTTCGCCGGGGGGCTCGCTCGGCCTCGCGCTCCTGGCCGGCGGCGCGGTGGGGAACCTGATCGACCGCGTGGTCTACGACGGCGCGGTCGTGGATTTCGTCAGCGTCGGCCTCGGCGGCCTGCGGACCGGGATCTTCAACCTGGCGGACGTGGCGATCACCGTCGGGGTCATCCTGGTGGCCCTGCAAGGCTGGCGCACGGCAGGCGCTCCGGGCAACGCCGAAGCGCGCTGAGCGCCCGCCCCCTGGTCCGGCCGGCTCCGGGCGTTCCCCGAAGCCGGCCCCCCCAGTCTCCTACCCGCCTTGTACCAACCGGATTTGCCTATTCTGCCGGCTCTACATTACGACCAACATTAAGGCGCGGTAAGCTTGCGCGCCATGAGCGAATTCCTCGGGCTCCGCACCGTGATCTACCCCATGGACGACCTTCAGGCCGGCAAGGAGTGGTACAGCCGCGTCCTGGGCTTCCCTCCCTATTTCGACGAGCCGTTCTACGTCGGCTTCAGCGTCGGCGGGTTCGAGCTCGGGCTCGACCCGGATCCGAGCGCTGCGACGCCGGGCGCCGGCGGCCCCCTGGCCTACTGGGGGGTGGAGGACGCCGGCCGCGCGCTCGAGCGCCTGCTGGAGATGGGCGCCCGCGAGCACCGTCCGTTGCAGGACGTGGGGGGCGGCATCCGCGTGGCCTCGGTGCTCGATCCGTTCGGCAACGCCTTCGGGATCATCGAGAACCCGCACTTCCGGCTCGGCGGGTGAGCTGGGACGTCCTGATCCTCCATCCCGAATCCGCCTCCGAGCCTCCGGAGCACCGCCCCCGGCTCAAGCCGCTGGGGATGGCGGAGGAGGTGCGGAGGGCGGTGAGCCGCGCGCTGCCCGGCGTCGACTGGACGGAGCCGGTCGAGGGGATCTATGACGGCCGCGCCTACTCGATCGACGTGCAGCTCCCGTCGCGCGGCGTGGTGGACTCCATCGGCCTGCACGTGCGCGGGATCGGCAACCCGCTGCCGGCGATCGTCCGGCTCTGCCGCCAGAACGGCTGGGTGGCCTTCGACAGCGCGGCCGGCACCTTCGTGGACCTGGAGGACCCTTCGCCCGCGGGCTGGGAGAGCGGCATCCTCCGCCGCGCCCAGCTCCAGGCGCTGGCGCAGCTTCATCGCGGTGAGCCCCGGCTCCCGCGCCTGGGGCGGAGGTACCTCCTCTGGCTGGTGCCGCTGCTCCTGACGCTGCACAACTTGGAGGAGGCCGTGTTCATGAAGGGCTTCCTCAGTCGTTTTGCGGACAAGCTCCCGGTGCTGCCGGCGGTCACCTTCGGCCAGTTCCTCCTGGCTCTGGGTCTCGTGACGCTCGCGCCGTACGCGTTCGCCGCCTCGGGTCCGCTGGAGAGGCGGAGCCGGGCCTTCTTGCTGGTCCTCGGCACGCAGATGGTGGTGCTGGTGAACGTCGCGGCGCACCTGGCCACGGCAATCTGGGCGCGCGGCTACGCGCCGGGCCTGGCGACGGCGCTCCTGGTCAACCTGCCCTTCTCGGTCTTTCTCTTCCGCCGCGCCCTGCGAGGCTCCTGGGTGCGGTCCCGCGATCTGGCCTGGCTCCTCGTGGCCGCCCTCCTGGTCCACGGCCCCGGCCTGATCGGCCTGATGGTGCTGGCCGGGTGGGCGGTGGGGGCGGGGTGACGGTCCTCAGAGCGGTCCGATGACATCGTGAACGCGGTTGAAGCCTAGCGATCGCACCTTTTTCGCCA
>JBJMGZ010000708.1:0-5255 GCA_045807605.1 Thermoanaerobaculia bacterium
CGGGGAGACGGCGGTTCGCTACCGGGAAAGGGGGGAGCCGGGTCACGAGGCGAACCAGGAAATGCGGGAGCGTGCGCCGGCTTTCCTCGGGGCGCGGCATCCACCGCGCGGAGGACCTCTGCCTTCACCTCCTCCATGGAAAGCCCAACCAGGTCGGAGTGGATCAGCGGCTTGAGCATCCCTGAGGGAGAGCACGGAGCCACGCGAAACGGGATGAGCTTCCGCTGGTCGCCCCGAGGGTCCTCCGCAAAGGCAGCCGTCCATTCAGGCTGTGTGTACTCGGCTTGGAGATAGCTCTCCGAGAGCACGACCACCGTCTTGCGGGTGCCGCTGGCCGCCTCCTGCATCTTCAGGACGAAGTTGTTGCCGGGCAGGAAGTCCCAGGGCTGGTAGACCACCGCATATCCAGCCTCTTCCAGAGTCCAGGCGATCCAGTCGGCCCAGGCGCGATCGGCTTTGTTGAAGCTGATGAAGAAATCTCCGCTCATGGGAGCCTCCGGGCTGAGCTGGACATGGAGAGGCTATTGTAGCGAGGAAGGAAGAAGACCCCCTCCTCGATCCTCCCCCGCTGCGCGGGAGAGGACGCCCCCGCCCGCCCGGGGACCGGGACGGATCGGAAAACCCGCGGGTCGGGCGGGAAGACCTCCCGTTTGTCCGGGGCGCTGGTGTAGAGTTCCAGCCCGAGGAGAATCGGGTCATGGTCAATGCCGTCATCCTGCTGAGCGTCGAAAAGGGGAAGGTCAACGAGGTCGCGGAGCGGCTGGTGGAGCTTCCGGGCGTGTCCGAGGTGTTCTCGGTGGCGGGGCATTGGGACCTGATCGCCATCGCGCGCGTCAAGACCAACGAGGACATCGCCGAGGCCGTCACCAACCAGATCCTCAGGATCGAGGGCATCGAGCGCTCCGAAACCCTGATCGCCTTCCGCGCCTTCTCGCGCTACAACATGGAACGCATGTTCTCGATCGGCAACGAGGAGCCGCCGCCGATCCGTTAATTCCCGGGCGCCTTCTTCTTCGCGATCTCCGCCACCAGCTCCCGATACCCCCTGTCCTGCCGGAGGCCGGCGAAGGCCGCCTCCCCCTCCAGGCGCGGGAGGTCCGAGAAGCCCTTCTCGACCGCCTTGCGCAGGCTCTCCAGCGCCTTCTTCTTCGACCCCTTGCGGGCGTGCGCCGCCGCGATCTCGAACCAGATGTCCGGGCTGTCCGGCTGGATCTCCGCCCCGATCGAGAGCACGAAGATCGCCCGGTCGTGGTTCCCCTGCTCGGTGAACATCCGCGGCAGGTAGAAGGTGGTCTGCCCGAGCAGCGTGTTGAGCAGCCGCTTCGCGGCGAGGCTCTCCGCCGGGTCCGCCGAATCCTTCTGCTTCTTGAGCTCCTGGATGTGGAGGTCCAGGATCGCCTGGGCGAGGACCGGGGTGTTCATGGCCTTGGGCGCCGCGGCGAGGTACTCCTTGTCGCGCGCCTCGCGCTCCTGGCGGAGCTTGCGCTCCTTCTTGAAGGCCTCGGAGGCGGCGATCCGCGAGAGCTGGACCGCGAGGTCGTTCAGGGCCTCGGCGTCGACGAGGCCGCGGTAGTCGTCGGACATGCCCGTGTACAGGCGGTGGGCCTCGGGGAGGTCGGTGGCTTCGAGCGCCTTCCCGCGCGCCAGGTCCTCGGTCCAGAGCGCCTGGATGAGCGCGGTGTCCTTCTCCCTCAGGCCTTTTTTCATGGCCTGGAGCTCCAGCCAGCCGAGCGCCCGGGTGGCGAGCTCTTCCGACATCCACTGGTGCGGGCCGGCGAAGACCTCGACGCGGTGGGGGAGGCCGAGAGCGGTCATCTCGTCGGCCAGGTCCAGGACCTCGTAGTAGTTGAAGTCGCGGTCGCCGACGGTGCCGTAGTAGAGGAACGGCGTGTCCTTGGTCGGGCGGGTCTCGAACGGAAAGCCCGCGCCCGCGGCGACGATCCCCTCGATGGTGCCGGGCGCCGCCAGCGCCATCTGGCAGGCGAAGCGGACCGTGCCGGAGAAGCCGGCGGCGTACACCCGGCGGTCGTCGATCGCGAGGCGCGCGTGCGTGTCCGGCCACATCGCCCGCAGGGATCTGATGTTCGGCTCTATCGGCCCGTCGCTCGCCGAATTGTTCGAACTTGCCACGACGTAGCCGTAGCGCTCGGCGCCAGCGAGGAAGCGCTGCGCCGCCTCGACGCCGTTCGAGCGCGCGTCGAAGACGTAGAGGATCGGCCATGGGCGGTCCGGCCGGTAGGCCCTGGGCAGGTACAGGGCGTAGCTCTCGCTCGCGTCCGCCTGGACGACCACCTTCTCCACGAGCTGCCCGCGGGGGAAGTCCTGGGCGGCTGCGGCGAAGGGAAGGAGCAGGGCGGGAAGCATGGGAAGCCAGCGCATGGGCGGATGCTAGCACCCGGAGGGCAGGGGAATTGCATCTACCTTGAAGCCTTACGTGGGGGATTCCTCGCATGAGCCTGCCCGACCGTGTCATCTCTCAGACCCGCCTGTACCGGAGCGCCCCGCGCCGGGTGAGCCCGGCGGACCTGGATGCCACTCTTCCGCTCGCGCCCGAGCGTCCGCAGGAAGCGCACGAGACTCTGCCCATGAAGTGCCTGTACTGCCAGGCGCCGGTGGAGAGGACCACCACGGAGGTCCGTGTGCAGCGCAATGGCTACAACCTCGGATGGAAAAACCTGCCCGCCTGGGTCTGCACCCGCTGCGATCAGGCCTACTTCGAGCCGCATGAGGTGAAGATCGTCCGCGAGGCCATCGGCTCGATGGCCCGCCTGAAGCCAACCTCTTGACATTCCAGTCATCTCCATTCACTATCACGCGCATAATCTTGCACGTGATAGCCGAGCCATGCCTACCGACACCCACCTCCGAGACCAGCGCCAGCGCGAGATCCTCGCGATCCTGCGGGAGCACCCGGTCGCGAACCAGATCGTGCTGATGGAGGAGCTGGGCCGGCGGGGGATCCCGGCGACCCAGTCGAGCGTCAGCCGCGACCTGCGCGACCTCGGCATCCCGCGCGTGGCCGGGCGCTACGTGCCTCCGGCGGCCGGTCCGGCGGAGGAAGAGGGCGGCATCCAGGAGGTCGCCCGTTTCGTGCACGGCTTCAAGCCGGCGGGTCCGCATCTGTCCGTCGTCTTCACGGCCACCGGGGCCGCCCAGACCGTGGCCCTCGCCCTCGACCGCGCCGCCTGGCCGGAGGTGGTGGGGACCATGGCGGGCGACGACACGATCTTCGTGGCCACGGCCGGCGCCCAGGACCAGAAACGGTTCTTCCAGCGTCTCGAGCGCTACCTCGAGGAAAGGTGAACCATGACCGAGCCGATCGTGCTCGCCTTCTCGGGCGGGCTGGACACCTCTTTCTGCATCCCGTTCCTCAAGGAGACGCTCGGGCGGCCCGTGGTCACGGTGACGGTCGATACGGGCGGCATCGACGAGGCCGCCGCCGCGCTCCTGGCCGACCGCTCGCGCGTGCTCGGGGCCGCGGAGCACGTGCTGATCGACGGCCGCGACGCCTTTTTCCAGCAGGTGATCCGCTTCCTGATCGTCGGCAACGTGCGGCGTGGTGCGACCTACCCGCTGTGTGTGGGCGCCGAGCGTGTGATCCAGGCGGGCGAGGTGGCGCGGGCCGCGGCGCGCCTGGGCACGCGCACGGTGGCGCACGGCTCGACCGGCGCGGGCAATGACCAGGTGCGCTTCGACGTGGCGCTGCGCACGCTCTCGCCTGGACTGGAGATCCTGGCGCCGGTGCGCGACCAGCCGCGCGCCCGGGCCGAGCAGGTGAGGTTCCTGGAGGAGCGCGGCCTGCCCGTGCCGCCATTCGGCGCGGCCTACTCGATCAACCGCGGTCTCTGGGGGGTGACGATCGGCGGGCGCGAGACGCTCGACACGGCCGAGCCGCTCCCCGAGCCCGCGTGGGTGCTCACCCGCGGGGCGTTCGACAATCCTCTTCCGCCGGTGCGCGCCACGGTCGGGTTCACGAAGGGCGTGCCCATGTCGTGGAACGGCGAGGAGCTGCCGCCGGTCGAGCTGCTGGCGCGGGTGGAATCGGCCGCGGCTCCCTATGGCATCGGCCGCGGCATCCATCTCGGCGAGACGATCCTCGGCATCAAGGGCCGGGTGGCGTTCGAGGCGCCGGCCGCGGAGGTGCTGCTGACTGCGCACCGCGAGCTGGAGAAGCTGACGCTCACCGGACGGCAGCTGAAAGTCAAAGAGATGGTGGCCGCGGTCTACGGCGACCTGGTGCACGAGGGGCAGCACCTCGACCCGGTCTGCCGCGACATCGAGGCGCTCCTCCTCTCCTCGCAGGAGCGGGTGACCGGCGAGGTGCGGCTGCTCTTCCGCACCGGCCAGGCATTCATCGAAGGGGTCGTCTCGCCGCATTCGCTGCTGGCCGCCACCAAAGGCGTCTACGGCGAGGCGGCGGGGGAGTGGACGGCCGCGGACTCGCGCGGCTTCTCGCGGATCGCGGCGATGCCCGGCATGCTGTGGGCCCGGGCGGAGGGCTGATGTCATGAAAGACGCCATGAAGACGATCGTGCTCGACAAGATCGCGTCGGTGACCCGCGCCTGCCAGCTCAAGCGGGAGGTGCGGATCAGCTCCGAGATCCCCTGCGAGGAGGGGGTGGTGCTGGCGGTGCGCGTGCTCAACGACAAGAGCACCTACAACCAGCTCGAGCTGCCCAGCGGGCGGATGGCGCATGTCAAGCGCGGCGACGTGGTGGCCGGCGCCCTGGGGCACCGCCACGCCCTCTTCGGCTATGCCGGCCACCTGCCGCAGGCGCTGGCGCCGGGGGAGACGGTCCACCTCCTGAACATGGGCGGCGTGCTGGGGATCTGCGATTCGGTGAACCCGGACCTGGGCGCTCCCTTCGAGTGCGAGGTGCTGGGAGCGGTGCTTCATTTCCCCTATCTCGGCGAGCGGATCGGCGTCGCGGCGCGGATCGGCGGCGAGCCGCTCGACCTCGAGGCGCCGATCGACCCGGCCGGCGTGCCGGTGATCGCGCTGGTGGGCTCGTGCATGAACTGCGGCAAGACCGCCGCCGCCTGCACGCTGGTGCGCCACCTCAGCCACGCCGGCTGGACGGTGGACGGCCTCAAGGCGACCGGCGTCTCCCTGCGCCGCGACGTGCTGGCCATGGAGGACGCCGGAGCGCGGGCCACCGCCATCTTCACGGACTTCGGCGTGGTCTCGACCACGCCTGCCAACGCCCCTGCGCTCACCCGCACGCTGGTGACCCGGCTTGCCGCCGCGCGGCCGG
>JBJMGZ010000709.1:0-16038 GCA_045807605.1 Thermoanaerobaculia bacterium
CCGCCGGACGAGGTCGTGGCGCGCCTCTTCTGGTACACCCAGGGCAAGGGCACCCAGGACGTCGTCATGGTCCAGGAAGAGACCTTCCCGGCGCCGGGCGGGCAGGACCAGCGCAAGTTCAGCTTCCGCCTGCCGGAAGGGCCGTTCAGCTTCTCGGGCCGGCTGATCTCTCTCCTCTGGGCCGTCGAGGTGGTGGCCCAGCCCGGCGACGAGTCCGGCCGCATCGAGATCGTCGTCTCCCCGACGGGAGACGAGCTCCGGCTCCCGCCGGACGGGGCTCCGGCCCCATGAGGTCCCTCACCCGCCGCCAGGAGCCGGGCAGCGCGCCCTCCGGCTGCATGGCGGTCTTCTTCTTCCTCTTCATGGCCGCCGGCAGCCTGGTCCTCTGGTTCCTGTTCGTGCGGCCCGCGTTCAAGGTGGCCTCCGCCCTGTCCTGGGCGCCGGTCCCCTGCACGGTCGTCGAAAGCCGGGTGGACGAGAGCAGCGGCGACGACGGCTCCACCTACAAGGCCGTGGTCACCGCCGCCTACAACGTCGACGGCGTCGACCACCGGTCCGCCACCTACGACTTCTCGGGCAGCGTCCACTCCAGCGGCTACGAAGGCAAGGCCGCGATCGTCGCCCGCTATCCCGTGGGCTCGCAGACGACCTGCTACGTCAACCCGGACGACACGGCCGAGGCCGTGATCTCGCGCGGTCTCTCCGGCAGCTATTTCGTCGGCCTCGTCGGCCTCCTGTTCTTCCTGCCCGGGCTCTTCGGGTTCGTCTGGGTGGTGAGGGGCGGCCTGAAGAGCGCGAACAAGACCGTGCGGGTCGATCCGGCGGCGCCGTTCGGAGTGACCAATCCGCAGGGAGACGCCTCCGGGCCCATCGAGCTCAAGCCCAAGGCCACGCCGCTGGGCAAGCTGATCGGAATGACCGCGGCGAGCCTCTTCTGGAACGGCATCACCTGGACCATCATCTGGTTTGCCGTCCTTTCCAGCGCGGAGAAGCCCGCGGGCTGCGTGATCGCGCTCCTCGCCGTCTTCGCGCTGATCGGGCTGCTCCTGATCTACGGCATGTTCCGGCAGTTCCTGGTGCTGTTCAACCCGCGGCCGCGGCTGACCCTGAGCCCGGCGAGCCTGAAGCTCGGCGAGGTGGCCTACCTCCAGTGGCGGCTGACCGGGGCCACCGGCGGAGTCCGCCGGCTGCAGGTGACGCTCGAAGGCAAGGAAGAGGTCCGCTACCGCCGCGGCACCACCACCACCACCGAGACCAAGGCCTTCGCCACGACCCCGATCGTGGACGCGACCGATTCCTACCAGATGCTCACGGGCTCGACGAGCTTCGCCGTGCCGGCCGACACCCTGCCGTCGTTCCAGTCGCAGAACAACAAGGTCTTCTGGACCATCAGGGCGCAGCTCGAGATCGCCAACTGGCCCGACTCGGACGAGGAGTTCGAGATCCTCGTGCAGCCGTGAGGGCCCGGGACAACCCGTTCGCCTCCGACCGGGTGGAGAAGCTGCGCTACCGCCTGCCCGAAGGGCTGACCTGGGATGAGCTGCTGGAGCGCCTCGCCGCCCTGCGCTTCCGCGCCGCGCTCGTCGGAGCCCACGGCCGAGGCAAGACCACGCTTCTCGAGGAGCTCGCCCCCCGGCTGACCGCCCGCGGTTTCCGGGTGCGGACCGTCACGCTCCGCCAGGACGAGCGGAGGGTGGCCTGGAAGCGGTTCCGGGGATTGGGGGCGGACGACGTCCTCTTCCTGGACGGTGCCGAGCTCCTCGGCCATCTCGCCTGGCTGCGGGTGCGCCTCTCCTGCCGCCGGGCCGGGGGTCTGATCGTCACCTCCCACCGCCCCGGCCTTCTGCCCACGCTCCTGGAGTGCGACACCACGCCCGAGCTGCTGGCCGGTCTCGTACGGGAGCTGACCGGCGAGGAGTTGGAGACCGGGGAGCTGTTCATCCGCCACGGCGGCAACCTGCGGCTGGCGTTCTGGGAAATGTACGACCGGCGAGCATAGGTCAACGGGTGGACTTGGTCTTGCGATAGCGGGTGGTGACGCCGCCGGAGTTGAAGTTGTCATCATCCATCTTGAGGGTCCCTTCGGTGAGGAGCTGCCTGAGGGCGCGGAAGAGCGTCGTATGAGCCGGCTCATAGCCCAGGGCGCGGGCGATGTCGTGCTTGTCGAACTCCTCGGGGAGCCTGGGAAGGACCGCATCCAGATCGTTGAGGACAGAACCTCGCGGCCGGATCTGTTTCGGGGCCGGTTTCGCCGGCTGGACCGGCGCGGCGGATGCGGCCGGCCTGGCCGACTCCGAGCTGTCCTCGGCCGTATCCTGCCAAAGCCTCTCCAGGGATCGGATGCGGGTCTCGTGGGCGGCGTTCATCAAGGCAATGTCGGCGCGAAGCTGCTCCTCGAGCGCGCGTCGGCGCTTTTCGTATTCCTCTCGTGTCATCGTGTCCTCCTCAGGGAAGAATACGCAGCCGGACGGCCTGCCGTCGAGTGCCTCGGAGGTGCCGCAGGCGGGATGCGGACAGTCTGGAGCGAGAAAAAAACAGTTTGAGTGGCGATGTGGACTGTCCTGAAGGGCAAGAGAACTGTCCTCATGCCCTTACGAACTGTCCTTATGGCCATGTGAACTGTCCTCATGGACGAGAGAACTGTCCTTAAGGGCGAGAGAACTGTCCTCTCGCCCTTTCAAGCCGTCCTCATCGCCCTCCAAGCCGTCCTCATCGCCTCTGAAACTGTCCGCTCCGGGCTCAGAGCTCTCCGTTCCGTGTCAGGAACTGTCCGCAAAGCGCTCCAGACTGTCTTTTTGCGCTTCTGAGGCGTCCGCAGCGCCTGCGGAACCGTTCCGTTGGCGCGGCAGGTTCCACCCGAATGTAGTCGCACCTGGTTAGCAGAAAGGGCGACCCGCCCGCCGCCCTACCTACGGCTTCATGAACTGCGTCGGACCATAGACGGCCGCGGCACACGAGGGGTCGAGCCCCTGGAGCGAGCCGTGATCGATCAAATCGCGGATCAGGTTGTCCGTGCACTCGCCGGCGGCGCCATGGCTGCCGCGCGGGACGACCACGTGCAGGTGGTTCGTCATGAAGCGCGCCGCCTCTTCCGCGAACTCCGGCGGGGTGACCGGGTCGCGCTCGCCGGAGATCAACAGCACGGGCACGTCCGAGCGGACCGGCTCGTGGACGTTCGCCGGCACCTTGCCCCGCGGCCAGACCTCGCAGACAGCTTTCTGCTGGCGGATGCGGTAGTCGGCCAGGTACGTATCCGGGGTCCACTTGCGGATCATCTCCTCCGTGATGAAGGGCAGGTCCTCGGCGCAGGTGACCGAGAAGTCCATACCCCAGTCGAGGGCTTCGATAATGTTCAGCCGGCGTTCGATCGACATCTGGATGAGCGGCGCGAGGTCGCCCTGGGCGGCCTTGTGGATCTGGAGCGGCAGGCTCGCCGCCGCCTGGCCGTAGCTCAGGAAGCGTATGCCCTCGGCCACCAGGCCCCAGGTCGGCCGCACCTCCTGTTTCTCGCCCGTGCGCGTGTTGGTGACGGTCACGTCGGTACCCTTGTCGATCCGCTCCTTGATCGCCTTGAGCTCTGCCTGGGTGTCGGGGAAAGCGGCCCGGCAATCGGGCTGCGAGGCGCATTCGGCAAGCAGGAGCCCGAGCGCCCGCTGGCCGGCGTAGGCGTGCCCTATCGGGATGTAGGAGCTCTGCGGTAGAACGCCGCTGAGCACCACGGTCCGCACCGTCTCCGGGTACTTGCGCCAGTAGGTCTGGGCCATGCGAGTGCCGTACGAGCCGCCTTCCAGGTTGATCTTGCCGTAGCCGAGCCACTGGCGGACCTCGTTCAGGTCATCCGCGGAGGCGTCCGTGGTGTACTGGCTCAGATCGGCGACCTTCGCCAGCTTCTCGCGGCACGCTTCGACCACGGGGACCGGGAACAGCTCCCCGGCGGCGCGGCGAAAGTCGACCGGCTCGCCATAGAAGGGGCACTGGAGCGGGTTCGAACGGCCGGTGCCGCGCTGATCGATCAGCACGATGTCCCGCTTCTGGCGCAGCGGGCTCCGGGCCAGCCAGCCGGCGCCCTGCGTGATCCCCTCTCCCGGGCCGCCGCCGAATTCGAAGATCGGATCGGGCTGCTTGTCCGGTCCCAGGGCCGGGAGGATGACGATGTTCAGACCGATTTTCCTCCCCTGCCGTGTCTCGCGGTTTTCCCAGGCGGCATAGGTGGCGCACAGCACTTCCTTTTCGACATTCGGCACCCGGCACGGGTGGGGCTTGACCTCGGCCGCCTCGACCGGACCGCTGGGCGCCGGCGGGCCGAGCAGCGCCCGCTTCGCCTCTTCCCAGGCCGCGGCGTCCAGCGGCTGAGCGCTCACGAATTGGAGCTTGATGCCTTCCGGGTCTTTGCCGGCCGTCGCGGCGTCGGTTTCCAGGGCCTCGATCGTCTTGTCATCGCGGTGGACCCAGGCGAAGCCGCCTCCGTTTGGGACCCCCTCGCCTTCCAGGCGGTACTTGCGGGTCGGTGCTCCGCCGTGCTCCTCATCGCCGGCGTAGGAAACCTTCATCGGGCCGGAGAAGCGGACAGGTGGCTCGCCCGGCTTGAAATTCAGGCCGACCATGCCCACGGTGAAGCTCCCCTTGGGGTCTTTCATGCCGGCGAAGGCGAGGTTCATCGTCGAGAGAGCTTCGGACATGGTCCAAGGGAAGACCGGGGCGGCGACCGTCTCGGCGGGCCGGCCGGTGAAGAAGATCTCGGCGAGGACGGCCTTCCGGGTCGGCAGCGATTCGACCGAGCCCATGAAGTACCGCCGATCCGGGTAGACCTCCCAGAGCTTCACCCTCTTGGGCGCCAGGCCGGGGCCGTCCATCTCGAAGGTCAGCAGCAAGGCGTCGTCGCCGCTCTTCAGCTTTGTGAGGACCTCCATCCGGCTCCCGCTCACGAAGAGCAGCTCGTCTCCCGCGCGGCTGCCGTCCGGCAGGCTCGAGGTGTAGCGGTAGATCGTCCCCGCTTGCTTCCGCGATTCGGCGCGGGCCGGCGCAGCCGCCCACGAGAAGGACAGGATCAGGGCGACGAAGATGGCGGCTGGGATCGAACAGTTCTTCTGCATGGACAGGCTCCTCCTGCACGGATCTTCTCCTCCTTACGGATTGGCGCCCGGTTGGTTACAGGAACAAGGGCCGCTGCATCACCGAAATGTTTCTCCATGCCGCTTCACGGAAAACTGGATCTCCCGATGTAAGAAATTTCGCCACCAGACAGGCTCAGGGCGAGCTCCGAAGGAGCAGCCGGGGGCGCGGCGTCGGCAGGCTCCCGGCGGCGCTGGGCGATCACCTGGATGATGCCGGGGAGGATCTCCAGGCAGTCGGTGATCAGCTCGTGCAGCGTTGCCTGCTCGATGGCGAGGAGGCGGGACGGCTCGACGGCCCTTGCCGTGGCGGAACGGACTCCGGTCTCGACCGCGGCCATCTCCCCCAGAAGCTCTCCCGCCTCGATCCAGTCGACGACCCGTCCGCGCTTTTCCAGCTCGACCCTGCCGGCCACGGTGATGTAGATCGCATCGCCCGGATCGCCGGCCTGGAAGAGCACCCCGCCCGGCTGCAGCCGGACCTCGGCAATGGCTGTGGAGAGGCGCACCAGCTCAGCGGGAGGCACCAGGCTGAAGATCGGTGAGCCGCGCAGGATCTCCGCCCTCTCGAAGAGCAGCAGGGGCGGCAGCTCTTCCTCCCTCCGGAGCCGGCGTTCGAGGGCCCGCGCCTCCTGCGGCGGCAGCGATCCCCGCCGGCGCGCAAAGAGCTCGCCGTCGAGCTGGTGGACCGCCCAGGCGGCCAGCTCCCGGATCAGCGGCTCCGGATGGTGGAGAGAGGCAAGGAGCTCGTCGGGGACCACGGGGGCGGGCAGGTCGACGAGGGCACGGATGGCACAGGCGCGGCTCCAATGGTCCCTGTGCGAGCTGCCCTGGTGGATGATCTCGCACAGGCGCCCCACGCGGCCGAGCTGGCTCTGGGGGAAGCTGCGCTGGAGGCGCTCGAGGAGCTGGGACGGCGCGAGATGCTCGAACAGCGGGAAGAGCGCAGTGCGCACGTCCGGCGGCACCACCGCCTCGGCAATCTCGAACAGGTAGGCACGCCCCTGGCCGGTCGGGTCGGCCAGGCTCTGCCGCATCAGATCCACCGCCAGCGGATCGGCCAGCAGGGAGAGGAGGAGGAAGATCGACTCCCAGTCCTGCTCGCGGTCGCGCTCGAGGGCCGCCGCCACCTCTGCCACCGCGGGGTCGGTGCCGAGGTCGATCTGCGCGGCGGTGATCCAGGCCATGTGGCCCGCGACGTTCTCGATCTGCTGCTTGACCATGTCGTCCTGCAGGCTGTCGGCGCGGAAGCCGCGCTTCGCCAGAATGAGCAGCGCCTGCTGCCGGACCTCGCGGTGGGGATAGGTGAGCTTGTCGAGGAGGAGGCGCTCGCTCTCCGGCCCG
The DNA here is from genome assembly GCA_045807605.1 of Thermoanaerobaculia bacterium. Taxonomy (GTDB): domain Bacteria; phylum Acidobacteriota; class Thermoanaerobaculia; order Multivoradales; family UBA5704; genus DATMER01. Next base: position 6,456 of record JBJMGZ010000709.1, read on the forward strand.
GGCACCTGCTCATAGATCTGGAGGATGCGCAGCAGTGTGCGGGGGCTCTGCTCCGAATGGCGGAACATCTCTTCCAGCGCTTTGAGCACGGGCGCGCCGATCGCCACCAGCGCCGCGGCGGCCTCGCGGCAGCACTCGCTCGCCCGGAGCTGCTCGACGACCCGCGGCCACAAAGGCCGGCCGAAGGAGCTGGCCGCCGCCCGCAGGGCCGCCCGGCGGACGGCGGGGCTGTTGTCCCACAGCAGGCGCGGCAGGAGCTCGGCAGCTTCGTCACCGTCCAGGCTGGCGAGCAGGGATGCCGCGAGGCGCCGCTCCTCCGTCTCCTCCGACAAGGCCAGTGCGCGGACCCGTTCGAAAGTGGCACCCGCCAGAAGGGCCTCCAGGGTGCATACGGTCTCCCGGAGCACGGCGCGCACGTCGAGCTGGAGCTCCGCGGCTTCGCGGCCCCGCAGCTCGCGGAGCCGGTCGAGGAGGCGCAGCCGGCCGATGCGCCCGGCGGCCTCGCGGCGCAGCTCCGGATTGTCGGAGCCCAGCAGGTCGCAGAGGGTCTCCTCGTGCAGCGTAGGGTCGGACCGCTCGAGGACGTTGAGCGTGTAGATGGCCTCGACCGGCGGCGCGGTGTGGAGGCCGCGCAGCATCTGCTCGAAAGGCGAGTCGATGTCCGGAGGGCGGGTGCGGCGGGAGAGGAGCTGCATCAGCCGTGCGTGGTATTCCCGGTGCGTCAGCAAGGTGAGCGCCAGCCAGGCCATGAGGAGGAACACCAGGAGCCAGACCACGCTGGCCGGTCCGAGCGCGGGAGAGCGGCCGATCAGGAGCAGGGCGAGCCCCGCCAGGCCCAGCGACGCCTGCTTGACGGTTCCCTCGACGCGGGTCTGGAAGGCGAACCGCTCGTTCTCGTCCACCGGCTGGAACAGGACCTTGAACGAAGGATCGAACAGCGACCGGCGAACCACGAACTCCATCAGCTTGGCGAGGCACAGGAAGACGAAGAAGCTCAGCGCGGCGGTTCCCTGGAGCCCCGCGCTGCCCGCCGCCAGCAACGCGCAGAGCAGGACGCCCGCCGGCAGGGACAACAGTCCGAAGAGGAGCCCGAACTGCTGGATCAGCCGTCCGGAAAGAAAGGTTTTCATCGCCAGCTCCACCACCTTGGTGGCGCCCCAGAAAACGCCGAGGAAGATGGCGAGAGCCTCCTTGTTGTGGAACGTGGCGCGGGTCGAGCTCAGGAATCCGAAGTCGACGAAGTAGAGGGTGAAGATCAGGCAGACGGCGAGGAGCGACACCCGCACGAAATAGCGGTCGCGCAGCAGGCCACCCGGCGGGGCCGCCGGACGCTCGACCGGCGCCGGGAGCACCTTGCCGGCTTCAGCCTCGGCGGGCAGCCCCCGCGCCCCGGCCAGCACCACCAGCAGGCAGAGAGCCAGGCCGACGGCCGCGAGCAGCAGGAGGTCCGCGGCGTCGCGGGAGAAGAACGAGACGAGCACGGGCACGAGGAAGAAGCCGAGGATCTCGGCCACCACTTCGCCCGAGCTGACGAGGCCGAACAGCCGCTTGCCCTGCTGCAGGTCGTACGTGCGGCCGGCGAGCCCCCAGAAGCCGAGGTCCAGCAGGGTCAGCAGGGGATCGACGCAGACGAAGACCAGGAGGCTCATCCACCGCGGATCGCCGAGGCCGAAGCCCAGCCGGAACGCGCAGACCGCGGCCAGCAGGAAGATCAGGTTGCCGGTCAGCAACCGGCGGAAGGGGACGCGGCGCTGGAAGAGCGAGAAGAGCCACACCGCCAGCGAGCCCACCACGCCCGACGCAATGTAGGCAGAGGGGAGCCAGCGCGCGGAGTAGTGGCTGAGGAAGGAGGCGTTGGCGAAGGAGAAGAAGAAGGCGATGAAGATGCCGTTGCACAGCGACTGCGCCAGCAGGAACAGGGTGGGCCGGCCCTCGCCCGGCCGCAGATCGAAGGTCCGGAAGAGGAAATCCTGGCACCGGGTGCTGTTCCAGAGGTCCATCGCTCGTACCTCCTCCTGCTCAGCGGCGCAACGACAGCCGCAGGAAGACAGCGCGCCCGGGCTGCGGCAGGAGACGGGCGAAGCTGACGTCGTCCGCCGGACCGATCCCCGGATCGTCGTAGCGGGCGTCGAGCAGGTTGTTGATCAGGAGCTGGAGACGTACGCCCGGCACGACGTTTTCGTACGCGACCGCGGCGTTCACGACGACGGAGGAATCGACCCGCACGCCGTTCGGGTCCACCGGACGGCCGTAGCGGTCGATCCATTGCTCCGGAGGTTTTTGCAGCAGCTCGAGATTCTGGCCCGCCCGGCGCTCGCCCGCCGCGTTGGCCCGCAGATTGAGGGTCCAGCGGCCGCCGACCTTGCCGGTCAGCCCGAGATTGGCCCGATGCTCGGCGATGTCCCCGATCCGCACATCGGCGATGCGGCGGCCCTGGAGGTCGCGCAGGGGCTGGCCGTTCTGGGCGAGAGGATCGGTGCGCGGATCGGTCCAGGTGTAGTTGGCGTCCACGTCCCAGCCGCGGATGCGCCACTTCCCCAAGGCCTGAAGCCCCGTGATCTCCAGCGCTCCGAGGTTCTGGTTCTGGAGCGTCGTCGTCTGATTCGGCCTGGTGATCTCCTTGGTCGTCACGATGTCGCTGTAGCGGGCGCGGTAGGCAGACGCCTCCAGGGACAGCTCGGGCCGCGGCTGCCAGCCGGCGCTCAGCTCGAGGTTGCGCACGCGCTCCGGAGCCAGGCCGGGATTGGGCTCCTCGCGCAGGCCTGGCGCCGTGGCGTAGCGGTTGAAATTCGACGGCGCCTTGAAGGCTTCCGCGTAGATCGCCTTGAAGACCCAGGAGGACGGGCTGTAGATCACGCCCAGGCGGGGGCTCGACACCGTGCCATAGCCGCTCCCCTGGCGCTGATCGTTGTAGTCGAAGCGCGAGCCGGCCACGACCTTCCAGGTCTCGCGGGGCCGGAACGACGCCTGGATGAAAGCACCGGCGTCGAGCTCGTCGAAGAACTGGGGATTGCCCGCGGGCGGGCTGTTCTCGATGGTCAGCAGGTAATTGCCCTGGACCAGGCTGTTGCGGGCATCGAATCCACCGACCACCGAAAGCCGCTGCGACGGGTTGTAGACCAGCGTCGTCTCCCCCTTGAACTGCTCCGAAAGCAGCGCGTAGCCGGTCTCGCGCCAGAACGGCTCGTTGCCTTGCGCCAGGTCGAGAAGCGAGAGGCTCCCGTTGGCGTAGCTCACGAGCTGCTGCTCGTGCGTATTGCCGGCCAGCGTGTGCCGCTTGTAGCTGGTGGTGAGATTGAGCAGCAGCCTGGGGCTCAGCTCGCGGCCGTACTTGAGAAAGAAGAGGCTCTGCTGCGGCACCCACAGCGTGCCGTTGTCGGCGCCGGCATAGAGGTTGTCGGTGTACCAACTGTTGAAGCCCTCTTCGCGGCGCCAGGTCTGGAAGCCCAGCGTCAGGTTGGAAAGCTGCAACCGGGCGCCGAGGAGCCAGTCGTTCGTCAGATCCGAATAGTGCGGCCGGCTCCCTTCGACGAGCTTGTTGAAGGCCGCCTTGTCCAGGGCGCGGGCCCTCTCGGCGCCCGCGGGCGAGAGCTCGAAGCCCCCTGTGGCCGTGGTCTGCACCCAGGGCGAGGCGCCGAGGGTCTTGCTCTCGTCTTCCGACCACTTCGTTTTCGCCGTGGCGTTGACGATGCGGGCGTAATCGAGAGGATCGAAGAACGCTGGGTTGTAGTCCCAGTTCGGGTACCCCGAGAGATCCCACTCGTCGGACTGATAGAGGCGCGCGCTCAGAGAGAACGAAACGTTTTGATCGCCGCGGCTCCCCGCCAGGGTCAAGTCTCCCCAGCGGGTGTTCCACTGGCCGCCGCCGGCGGTCACCAACGCGGCGGTCCGGCGCTTTTCGGCGATCATCTCGCCGGGCGCGCGGGTGATGACGTTGATCACCCCGGCGAAGGCGTTGGGACCGTAGAGGGTCGAAGCCGGGCCGTAGATCACCTCGATGCGCTCGACGTTGGTCAGCGGATACTGGCGCGAAAGGTGGACTGCGTTGGACCATAGATCGTTCTCTTCGATGCCATCCACCAGGAAGAGCGTGCGGTCGTTGCGCGAGCGGTAGCCGCGCGGGTAGAAGGTCGAGTAGAGATCACCGTTGCCGAGCGAGAAATCGAAGCCCGGCAGATCGTGGAGCACCTGCTCCAGGTCGAGGTAGCCGCGGCGGGCGATCTCCTCGGCGGTGACCACGGCAACGGTGGCTGGAGCGAGGCGCAGCGACTCCGGAGTCTTGGAGACCGATGTCACCATCACCGCCGCCGGGCGTTGGTCACGGAGCTGGCCCACCCGCCGCTGAAAGGCCAGCGGATCGTCGAAGGCCGGGCGGAAGCCGGGATTCTGGGCGAGCAGCCGCGAGATCGCCGCGTCGGCCTTGTCCATCGCGTCGAGCGCCAGCCAGGTCTTGGCGAGGAGGGCCCAGGCATCCTCCTGCTCGGCCGGTGCGAAACCTTTTTCGATGCAGGGCTCGAGCATCGCGATCACGTGATCGAAAAGCCCGGTCTCGAAATCGGCCTTGGCCGCCGTCAGGTCGCAGACCGTCTGCGCCCGGGCGGCCGCGGGGGCGAGCCCCACCGGCAACAGGGACAGGGTGAGGAAAAGCGGAGCGGCGTTGCGGCGTGAGAAGGTCGAGGTCGGCATGATGATCATCTCCCCTCGGGGAGCTCCGGGCAGGTCCTCTCGTAGGGCAGCTCCTTCGGCATGTACTGGCTCCATTCGGCCCGGCTCAGGTTGCGAGCCAGGCCCTTGCAGATCGCCTCGGCATAGGGCTCGGGATGGGTCCAGCGCACGTGCACCCGGCGGTCCTTGCCGCCGGAGACGATCCGGTCGCCGTCGGGCGCGAGCGCGACAGCCCATACCCAGCCGCCGTTGTTTTCCAGGCGCAGCGGCTCGCTGCCGGAGCGCTCGACGTTCCAGAGGCGGACGGTGCCATCGAGCGAAGCCGAGGCGAGGAGGCCCGGCGGCGCGAAGGCCAGGGAGGGCACCGCGGAGAGGTGGCCGGTGAGCCGGGACGGCGCCGCGCCCGCCGCGCCGAGCGCGTCGAGGCTCCACAGCAGGATGGTGCCGTCCGCGGTCCCCGCCGCCAGCCGCCGGCCGCCGCGGTCGAAGGCCACGGACCGCAGGTCGGATTCCCGGGCGAGGACCCGCCGGTCCGCCGCAGCAGAGTCGATCAGGCGCAGCCCGGCCGCGGTCGCGGCCGCCAGCAGCCTGCCGTCCGGGCTGAAGGCGAGAGCGTTGACCCGCGGACCGGCGGGCTGCAGGACCTCATGGGCGGTGGGCTGGGTGGGGTCCCACAGGCGCACGGTCCCATCGGCGCCACCCGAGGCGAGCCGGCCGTCGGCCGCCCGGAAGGCCAGCGCGTTGACGCTTCCGGCATGGCCTTTGAGCACGGCCGGTGCATGGCCCGGCTGTGACAGGTCCCACGCGAGGAGAGTGCCGTCCAGGCTGCCGGCAGCGAGGAAGCGGCCCTGGGCGTCGCGAGCCAGCGCGCGGACACCGGCGGGAAGGGCGGGAAGGAGGTCCGGCGCGCGCTCCGGATGGCGCAGGTCGATCAGGCTCACGGTGCCATCGTCGGCGCCGCTGGCCAGGCTGTGGCCGTCGCGGCCGAGGGCCAGGACGCGGACCGCGTCGGGCTGCTGGACCGCGGGCTCCACGCCGGGAGACACGCGCACGGCGCTCTGGCGCAGCGCCGCCAGCATGTCGGGATCCTCCGGATTACCGCCTTCGCGCCGGTGGAGATTCCAGGCCTGCAAGGCGAGCAGCGCGGCACGGTCGCGGTTGGCGGCGCCCTCGAGGCTGCCGAGCTGGGCGATGAGGGTGCGGCTGAGCTGCAGGCGGCTGAGCCGCCTGGCCTCGGCCTCGTTGGCCTCGGCCCGCACGCGCTCCTGCTCCGCCTGCTCCTTCTGCCGGCGGCTCTCGTCCGCGGCCCGGACCGCCTCCTCTCCCGCCCGGCGCGCCTGGTCCGCCGCGGTCTCGGCCTGCGAGCGCAGCACCTCCGCCCGCTGCTTCTGTTCCAAGGCCTCCGCCGCGCTCTGCGCCGCGCGCAGGCGCTCATTGTCGGCGGCCCGCCTCTGCACCTCGGCGGCCCGCCGCGCCTTGTCGGCTGCGGTCCTCTCGTTTTCAGCGACGAGGCGCTGGTGCTGGGCGAAATTCGTTTGGAACTGCGCCTCTCTTGCCTTGTTCTGCGCCAGCTCCGCCTGTTCCTTCGCCTCTCGGGCCGAGGCCTTCGCCTGCGATTGCCAGACCACCGCAAAGATGCCGAAGACGAGCGTGAGGATCGCGGCCGAGCCGAGGATTGTCGCCAGCCAGCGGACCCGCCGCAGCTCGCCCAGGCGCTGCTGCTCGCGCGCCGTGGCGGCCAGGTCCCGCTCCCGCTCGCTGTACTGGAGGAAGAGCATGCTGCGCTCGAACGCGGGGTCGTAGCGCTGCGCCCAGAGCGCCGTCGGCCTCTGCCGGTCCCGCCAGATGAGGGCCACCTGCAGCTCGGGATCGCGCCACAGGCCGGCGGCGCCTTCCTGGTATTGCGCCGCGGCCTTCGCCAGGCGCAGATAGAGCTGCGCCGAGCGCGCCTCCTCATCCACCCACTGGCGGAGCCGTTCCCAGGTCCGCATCAGGCTCTCGTGGGAGATGTCGAGCACCGTGTCGGCGGTGAGCCGGACGCCCGCCGGCGGCATCAGGAAGGAGCGCCCCGGCCGGCGGAACCGGTCGACCACGGCCGCGACCTCCTTCTCGGTCGCGCCCGCCAGCTCGCAGATCTCGCCCAGCCGCGTCGGGCGGCGCACCCCGCGGGCATCCGAGCCCTTGTCGGTCAGGGCTTTGAAAAGGGCTTCGGCGATGGCGCGCTCGCGGTCGGAGGAGAGCTCCAGCCAGGCCTTCTCGGCGTGCAGCGAGAGCGCCTCCTTCATCGTGCCGGTGGCCTCGTAGTGGCGCAGGTCCAGCGGCTCGCCCTCGCCGTGATGGCCCTGCCAGTAGCCCCAGGTCCGCATCAGGGCGTGCTGGAGAATGGGGAGCTGGTCGGGGTCATCGCCCATGTCGTTCAACAGGCGCAGCACCAGGCGGGGGGCGATCGCGGCGCCGCCCACGGCCACCGGACCGACGATGGCGGCGCGGCGCTCCTCGCGGGTCATGCGCGGCACCAGGTACTGCCCGTCGTTGACCGCCTCGGCCAGGCCGGCGAGCTCCGTGCAGTTGCCGATGAAGTCGCTGCGCATGGTGAGGACGATGTAGATCGGGACCTCCGCCTGGCCGGCTGCCTCGAGCAGGAGGCTCACGAAAGCCGAGGCCTCATCGCGCGAGTCGCGGATCCGCGGATTGCGCTGGAAGCGGAAGAGCTCCTCGAACTGGTCCACCAGCACCAGCAGGTTTTCGCCGCCGGGCAGGCGCGCCTGGCGCACGCACTCGACCAGCCCGCGGGTGCTGCGGTGCAGCGCCGCGTCGAGGATCGCGCGGTCCACCGCGGCCGTCTCCGGATCGCCGCCGCGGCCCAGCACCGCGGGAGCGTTGAGCGCCGCCGCCAGATTGCCGATGGGATCGTCCCCGGGCCGGAAGATGGCGATCCGCCAGCTCGAGCCGGCCTGGACCATGAAGCCGCCGTGCAGCGACGGGATCAGCCCGGAACGGACGAGCGACGACTTGCCGCTGCCGGACGTGCCCACCACCGCCAGAAAGCGGGTGCGGCGCAGACGTCCGAGCAGCTCGTCCACCTGCCGCTCGCGGCCGAAGAACAGATGCTCCTCCTCGGGCTCGAAGCTGCGCAGGCCGGGGAAGGGGTTGAAGCCGACCGCCGTATCGAGGATCACGCGAGCACCCCCACATGGCTCTTGAGCTGTTTGAAGAATGGCGCGAGGTCCGCCGGGGAAAAGCGATCGATCTGTTCGATCACCAGGGCTTCGTGCGTGCGGAACCGCCGCTTCTGCGGGCTGTCGGGGGCGGCCACGAACACCGCCCGTGCCTGGATCGGCCGGGTGCGGAAGGCGGCGCTCTTCTGCACCTCCCGCAGCTTCTGGCGCAGCCACAGCTCGCTGCCGGCGCCGTAATAGATGAGGACTGCGTCGCAGAGGGCCAGGCTCTCCTCATGGTCCCGCCGCACCATGGCCTCGTCGCCCTCGAACACCGGCAGGATGACTTCATGGCCCAGGCCGAAGAGGTGGTCCTCCAGGGCCGCCGTCTGGTCGGGATCACGCTGGTCACAGATCAGATAAATCCGTGTGTGCCCGGAGCCTTCCACCGACTGCGCGGGCTCTGCCGCGGGAGGCTCGAGCCGGCGGCGGAGGGCCGCCTTGAAATCCTCCAGCGGCGTCTCCAGGAGGTCCGCGCCGTGCTGCAGACGGCTATCTGTTTGCAGACGCTGGAGGAAACGCTGCTGCCGCTCGTCGCGGGTCTCCAAGCCGGGAGGGATCCAGACCAGCCGGGAAAAGCCGCCGGCGGCGCCGCGCTCGATCGCCAGCTCGTGCTGGAGCACCACCACCGACTCGGTCTGCCCCTCCGGCACCACGCCGAAGTTCTGGCCCACCAGGTGGATCGACAGGCTGGAGCGGCCGAGCTGCTCGCGCACCAAGGCCTCGCATTCAGGCCCGTAGAGCGGCAGCGGCCGGTCAGGCAGCACCGTCCAGCCGTGCTCCTGGAGGTCGCGCTTGATCGAGTCCCGCTGCTCCTTGAGATCGAAGCTCGCCTCGGCCAGATAGATCGTTCCCCGGCTGGGACGGTCGGGCGCCTCTCCCGCGGCGTCCTGCTTGTCCAGGATCGACAACAGGTCGGAGATATCGTGGGCGAGGTCGTCGAGCCGGGTCCAATAGTGGCGCTGGATCTCCGGATCGGCGAGCTGCGACAGCTCGCGCGGCCGGCCGGTCTCCGGCTCCACCACGAAGAAGTCATAGCCCAGCAGCTCCTGGAGCTCCGAAGGGTGCTCCGCCAGCGGCACCGGCGTCTTGACCACCTTGAACACCCGCGCCTTGTTGGCGATGCGCACGCCGCCGGTCTTCTCCGAAGCGCGGCAGAACTCCTCGACCTCGCGCCGGCACCAGTCGGATTTGACATAGCGGGGGGACACGACTGAGACCAGAAGGGCAGTCTGGGGGAGCTTTTCGCACAGCTCGTCGGCAAAGTAGTCGTTTCCCTGGAGCTTGGGGTCGCGGAAGATGCGGGGCGGCTTGCCCAGGAGCTGGGCCAGGCGGACCTCCAGGGCATGGTGGAAGGTGGAGATCCAGCCCTTCTGTCCCTCGGTCAGCGCCTGATCATCGATATGGGCGTAGCTGAGGAAGACATCGCTCTCGAACCCACTGGTCCTCAGCATGTCCGGCCCCCCAGTTGCGGATCGGGGTCCCGTACCCGGCCGGTGTTCATCTCTGGCATCCTCCGATTGGTCTAATATTATCTCAAAGACCGTGCCTGCCCGAAGAAGGCCATGCGGGATGCAGAAAAGACTCGAATCGGAGAGACTTTTGCCGCCTGGGAGGGATGTGTCAGCGTCCGGATCGGTGTGTCAGGGCGACTCTCGAAGCCGCAGGCGAATCCGCCAAGGGGCGGCCAATAGAATTCG
>JBJMGZ010000710.1:0-3337 GCA_045807605.1 Thermoanaerobaculia bacterium
AGCAGAGGCACGGGCTGGATCTCCTGAAGATCTGCGCGGACGAGCTGTCGCAGCTCGAGGACGAGGGCTTCCTCACCATCGGCCCCGAGAACGTCTCCCTGACCGACCACGGCATCCTCTTCGGCGATTACGTGGGGAGGGTGCTCGAAGGCTCGTTCAAGAAGCTCAAGGGGGCGGCCTCCGGGAGCCGCTCGCGCGTCCTCTTCTAGGACTTTGATCAGGAAGAAAGGAAAGGATCGGAAATGATGTCAGAGCAAGTGGTCGAAAGGATCAAGAAGATCGTCGTCGAGGACCTGGACGTCAACCTGACCTATGACGACCTGGACGAGACCGTGCCCCTCTTCGAGGAGGGGCTCGGCCTCGACTCCGTCGTCCTGGTCGAGCTGATCAGCTTCATCGAGAAGCGGTTCGACATCCAGCTTCAGGACGACGTCCTCAACACGGAAGCGTTCAAGAACCTCCAGTCGATCGCGCGCGTCATCGGCGATCAGCTGGCGGCACAGCGGCAGCAGATGTAGGCGCCATGCGCAGGCCGAACTTCTTCATCGTCGGAGCTCCGAGGTGCGGCACCGCCTCGATGTACGCCTATCTGAAGCAGCACCCGGAGATCTACGTCTCCGTCGACAAGGAGCCTCATTTCTTCGGCAGCGACCTGGCGCTCCAGCCCGGGACGATCCGCGAGGAGGACCTCTATCTCCAGCTCTTCGCCGGGGCCGGCGACCGGCCGCGCCTCGGGGAGGCCTCGGTCTGGTATCTGTCGTCCAGGCGGGCGCCGTACGAGATCCGGGCCTTTGCGCCCGACGCGAAGATCGTCATCCTGCTGCGCAGCCCCGCGCAGATGGCCTACTCCCTCTACTCGCTCTACACGCGCACGGGCAACGAGGACCTGCCGACCTTCGAGGAGGCGCTCGCCGCGGAGCCGGAGCGCCGCCGGGGGAGCCGCATCCCCCGGGGCGCCTACTACCCCGAGGGCCTGCTCTATACCGACGCCGCGCGCTACGCGGAGAAGGTGGAGCGCTACTTCGAGGTCTTCGGGCGCGACAACGTGCACTGCATCGTCTTCGACGATTTCGTGCGCGACACCGCCGCGGTCTACCGCAGGACCCTGGACTTCCTGGGCGTCGACCCGGGCTTCCAGGCCGAGCTCGATCCACGGCGGGCGAACCAGCAGGTCCGCATGACGGCGATCCGCCAGCTCCGGCAGCTGCCGCCGGAGCTTCTGAGCCGCATCCGGTTCAAGGAGATGAAGCAGCACGACCGCGGCCCCGCCCAGTCGCTCCTGGAGGAGACCGCGGCCCGCCTGCGGGAGCTCTTCGCCGAGGACGTCGCGCGCCTCGGCAGACTGCTGCGCCGCGACCTCGGCGCCTGGACCTCAGGAGCGCGCGAGCTGCGAACGGTCGACGATCAGGCGCTGGTGGGTGCCGGTGCTGATGACGCCGGCCGGGGCCTCGACCTCGACGTCGAAGCTGAGCAGCCGGCGCTGCGTGACCCGGGTCAGCTTCACGCGGACGGTGATCTCCTCGCCCGTGCGGGCGGTGCCGACGTGGGTGACGTCGACGCGGGTGCCGACCGTGGTCTGCCCCTCGTCGAGCAGCGGTTGGACGAGCGCGAGGCAGGTGTCCTCGGTGAGGCCGATCATGCGCGAGGTCGCGAGGATGCCCTCGACGTGCGGGGGCCGCATGTCGGGAGTCACGGTGTAGGTGGCCTCGTGCGTCAGGCCGGGGGAGAGCCGGGGGCTGGTCATGAGCGTGAGTAGTCTAACGCAGCGGCCCGCCCTCGAAGCTCCCGGCGGCCCCGCCCTGGTCCGCTGGCTGGCATCCGAGCCCGGGGTCCGCGACCGGGTCCTGACGGACGGCCGCGAAACCGTGTCCTACGCCGAGGCGGCCGGCCGGCTCGACGAGCTCGACCGCTCCCTCTCCGGCTTTGCCCATCCCGTGGCGGTCGAGTGCTCGCAGAGCGTCTCCGGCGCCCTGGCGCTCCTGCACCTGCTCTCCCGGGAGTACGACGTGGTGCTCCTCCCCGAGCTGGCCGATTCGGCCAAGGAGGCCGGCACGCCCCGCTTCATCCCCAGCTTCTGCTCGCATGTCATCACTGCCTCCGCGGCGGGGATCCGGATCGCAGCCAACGAGGCCTTCGCCGAGGAGCCGGCGATCGCGGGCTTCCAGGGTCCGGACCTCTACCTGCGCACCTCGGGCAGCACGGGCATCCCGAAGCTCACCCGGATGTCGCACCAGAAGTGGCTCGACAACGCTCTGGCCTGCGTCGAGCGCTGGAAGCTCACGGCCGACGACCGTCTCGCCGTGCCGGTGCCGATCTTCCACAGCTACGGCTTCGGCGCCGCCTTCCTGCCCGGTCTCCTGGCCGGCGCGGCCATGGACTTCGGCGGTGGAGGCAACCTCCTGCGCTACCTGGAGCGGGAGGAGCGCTTCGACCCCGGCGTCGCGTTCCTGACGCCGGCGCTGTGCGACATGTTCCTCGCGGTCCGCAAGGCGCCGCGGCTCTACCGCCTGGCGGTGACCGCCGGCGACAAGATCAAGCGCGAGACCATGGCGGGCTTCGAGCCGCGCTTCGGGCCGCTGCTCAACCTCTACGGCAGCGCCGAGATGGGCGCGGTCTCCTCGGCGTCGCCGGACGATCCGGCGGACGAGCGCCTGGGGACCGCCGGCTACCCGCTCGCGGGCATCGAGCTGCGCGTCGAGGAGACCGGCGAGGACTTCGAATTGGCCGCGGGGGAGCAGGCCGGGCGGCTGCAGTGCCGGCAGAGGAACGGCTCCGGCGGCTACCTGATCCAGGAGGGCCGGTGGCGCTTCGAGCCGCGCGCGGAGGACGACTGGTTCGCGACCGGCGACCTGGCGAAGATCCGCGCCGACGGCTACGTCGAGATCCTCGGCCGCTCCGGGCTGAGCGTCAAGCGCGACGGCCTGCTGGTGGTCTTCGCGGACGTCGAGTCGGCGGTGGAGAAGGCCGAGGGGGTGCGGCGGGCGGTCGTGGTCGCCGCGGGAGAGAGCCGCCGCGGACCCCGGCTGGTCGCGGTCTGCCTGGGGGAGAACGGCGTCCGGCCGGAGGCCGTGCGCCAGAGGTGCTTCGAGCTGCTGCCGCGCTACGCCGTGCCCGACGAGGTCGTGATCGTCGAGTCCCTGCCCCACCTGCCGAGCGGCAAGGTCGACCGCCGCGCGGTTCGCGATCTCGTCGCAAAATAAGGAAGGGGAGGGCGGGGGCTGCGCCCCTTGTGGGCGCGGGCGCGTAGCCCCGGGTTTCAACCCATACCGTTACACACATCTTGGCCGTGAGCAGTGAGCCCCGACAGGGGCGACGGCATGTAGCCCCGGGCTTCAGC
>JBJMGZ010000711.1:0-3181 GCA_045807605.1 Thermoanaerobaculia bacterium
GAACTTCCGGTCGATGTACGTCGGATCGGTCGGGCTGAACGGATCGACCTTGCGCACCGCGTGAAAGACGTCGAGCAGCTTCGCATAGCGGGTGTCCGGCTCGCGCTCCGTGGAAGCTGTCCCGCCTACCAGCGCTTGGACTTTGTTGTCGACCGGATCCCAGAGCACGCCGGCGTTGTCGATCACCGCCGCCGGGATCTCCTGGCGGACGATCCGCTCCATGACCTTGAGGATCATCCGCTGCTTCGCCAGGCCGGCGGGCGTCGTGTCGGCGTAATGGGAGCCGAGCTCGTCGCGCAGCCCCCAGTGGGTGATGAGCCGCAGGTTTTCCGGGAAGAGGCGCTCTCCCTCCGGGGTGACCAGCCGGTCCATGCGGATGTTGTAGCTCGCGATGTACTGGTCCGCGGCGGTGAAGGCCTCGGTAGCGGCCTGCTGCACGGCGGCGGGCACCCGCAGGACGAAGCGGTCCATCATCCGCGAGCGCGCCCAGGCCGCGCGGTCCCAGCCCGCCCCGTTCTCCAGCCGCTCCCGGAGCGTGTGCACCGGGAAGTTGAGCAGGGCGAGGAAGGCCACCTTCGTCCGGAACAGGTCCTCGTTGACGTGGGCCGAGAGGTCCACCGAAGCCAGGAGCCGGTCCACGGAAGAGAGGTCGCCCGTGTCCAGGTCGAGCGGCGTGGTCAGCTCGCGGCGCACCTCATGGAGATGGCCGTCCACCTGCTCGAAGACCCGTTCCAGCCGGTCGAAGGCCGAGTCCAGGGCCGCCGGATCGGCGAGGAAGCTTTCCTCGCAGAAGGCGGTGAAGGCCGCGGCGTCGCCGTCCTCGGTCCACCAGCGCTGCGCTACCTGCTCGACGCCGCGGCGGATGCGGTCGGCATGCTGCCGGCCGTGCTTCGCGATCAGCCTGTCGATCGTCTGGCGCATTCCTTTCGGGCTCAGATGGGCGGCTTGAGCGCGGTGGAGACCAAGCGCTCGTCGATGACGAGCTTGTGCATCTCGCCGCCGTTCTGCCGGACCTCCTCGCGGGAGAAGGGATCGAACTCGAACGGCTTGATGATCTTGCCGTAGATCGACTTGAGCGCGCGGGCGCCGATGCGGCTGCTCTTGGCCGCCTCCTCGGCGATCACCTTGATGGCGCCGGGAGTGATGTCCAGCTCGATCCCGTACTTCTGGAAGAAACCCTGCGATGCCTTGAACACGCTGTCCCGCGGCTCGGCGAAGATCCGCGCCAGGGTGTCGGAGGTCAGGTCCTCCAGGATGACCGCGTTGTCGAACCGCGAGAGGAACTGCGGCTGCATGCCGTACTCGAAGAGGTCCTCCTGCCGGAAGTGATGGCGCAGGGTGAAGTACTCGCGGATCGTGATCTTGCCGTTGACGTAGGTGGTCGTGGTCGGCAGCTTGACCCCGCTCTTGGCCGAGGTGACGCGGGCGAAGATCTGGTCGTAGAGGGCCTCGAAGGCGCCGGCGCAGAGGAAGAGCATCTTGCCGGTGTCGATCCAGACGCCGTTGGTGTCGGCCGCGCCGTCCTTGAGCACGGTCAGGGGATGGAAGTGGCGCTCGCCCTCGATCAGGGTGAGCACGGCCTGCTGGATGTTGATGCCGGTGACGTACGGCTTGCCGCCGAGCAGGCCGGAGACCTTGTCGATCTCGTCGAGGCAGACGGTGGCGCGCTCCATGGTGCGGCCGATCTCCTCAGCCGAGGCGCCGTTGCCGAGGATCTGGCGGGCGCGCTCCTCCAGGCGGGTGAACAGGCGGCCGGTGTCGACGGCCCCCTCCTCGGTCGCCAGGGTGTTGGCGTTCATGATGAGCACCACCCGGTGCTCGCGGAAGTCCTCCCGCGAGGCGTAGAGGTTCTCGATGGCCCGCATGATGGTGGTCTTGCCGGTGCCGGAGTTCCCGATCAGGAGGAGGTTGCCGTACTTCTCTCCCTGGAGGTGCTTGAAGATGGCCACGGACACATAGCGGAGGGCCTCCTCCTGTCCGATGACCTGCTGCGCAAGGAAATCGTTGATCTCGACCGGCTTCATGGCTCTGGCGTCCCCCCTGATCTTATATATACGTGCGCGGAAGGCGAACCGCTGCGCCCATGGAAACCAGGGAAGACACCCGGGGATTCCGGAGTCGCGGCGAAGGGAGTAGAATCGTTCCGGGAAGCGACAGGAGGAGGGAGAGATGCCGACGTCCAGGATTCGGGCCGTGATCCTGCAGCAAGCTGACTGGTGGGTAGCGCAGTGCCTTGAGTACAACTACGTGGCCCTGGCGAAGCGCCTGGAGGATCTCCCGGCAGAGCTCGAAAGGGCGATCACCGCGCAGATCATCATCAGCCTGGAGCATGGCATCGAGCCCTTTCACGGCTACAAGCCCGCGCCTCGCCGCTACTGGGAAATGTACGAACGGGCAGAGACCCGGGTCGAGGTCGATCGGACGATCGATCTCCCGGCCAACCTGCTGCAGGCCCATCCCGTGATCGAGGCTCGCCTCGCCGCCTAGTCGTCGTCCTCCGGGTCCAAGTGGAAGTCGAGCGGCGGCAGGCTGTAGATCTGGCACAAAGCCCGAAGGAAGATCGGGGGCAGGATATCGTCCAAGTCGATTTTCGGAAGGGCGTAGTAGCGATCGCCCTGCCGGGCGAAGACGATCCCATCCACGATCTGGGATGCATCGATCTCGATCCCGTAATACCGCCGCACCTTCTCCACGAACTCCCGCAGGGTGATCTCCCAGGGGTGCCTTGATCCCATGCCGCCTCCCGGCTTCCGTTTCGGTGAGGCGGGAAATATATCCGATCTTCAGGGGCTCTTGCCATCCGCCCGCCCGTCGGAGAAACTTCCGGGGTGAGACGCATCAGCCTCGACCTCGAAAAGCAGCTCAACCCCGAGCAGATCGCCGCCGTGACCCATGGTGACGGCCCTCAGCTCGTCCTCGCCGGCGCCGGATCGGGCAAGACCCGCGTCATCACCTACCGCATCGCCTGGCTCGCGGAGGAGCGCGGAGTCGATCCCGGCCATATCGCGGCCATGACCTTCACCAACAAGGCCGCGGCCGAGATGCGCGAGCGGGTCGAGGACCTCCTCGGCCTCCATCCGGTGCCCACGTCCGTCGGCACCTTCCACCGCTACGGCCTCATCCTGCTGCGCCGCTACGGCGAGCGGGTCGGCCTGCGGCGCGACTTCGCCATCCTCGACAC
>JBJMGZ010000712.1:0-3310 GCA_045807605.1 Thermoanaerobaculia bacterium
CCCGCGATGGATGCGTGACTTCACCGTGCCCTCCCGGCAGCCGAGCTCGCGGGCGATGTCGGCATAGGCCCAACCTTCGATTTCGTGCAGCACGAGGGGCACCCGGTAGCGCAGCGGAAGCTGGGCCACCGCCGACGAGACCTCCCGGTGCAGCTCCTGGCGGAGCAAGCCGGACGGGGCCGCGGGCTCGTCGTGCTTTCCACCGCCGAGGAAGGGGAGGAGCAGCCGGAGCCGCTTCTCGCGCCGCTCCTCCGACCGCACCAGGTTGGTGGCGATGCGGAAGAGGTAGCCGCGCAGGAGCCCCTGCTCGGTGTAGCCGCCGGCCGAGCGGAACAGGCGGAGGAAGGTCTCCTGCGCCAGGTCCTCGGCCCGGTCCCGGTTGCCGGTCAGGCGGGTGAGGTAGTTGACCACCGCGTCCTTGTGCCGGTCCACCAGGTCGGCGAACGCATCCCGGTCTCCCGTGCGGACCCGGTCCATCAGGCCGGCATCGGCGGATACCGGAGGGGCTTGTACGACGGCGTCGCTCATGAAGGCGTCCATCTCTGAAGGGATTAACGCACGAGCCTCGGAAGAGTTCCCGGAAACCTCACCCCCTGTCCCCCTCTCCCGTCTCCCCCGGCCTTTGGCCGGCCTGCCCCCGGGAGAGGGGGGACGCAGCTCAGGCCATCCTGCCTCCGTTCAGTCACGTCTGCCGCAGCCACGTTCCCCCTCTCCCGGCGGTGGGGTGGAAGGGACGGGAGAGGGGGACAGGGGGTGAGGTTCCGGCATAGGATATCCCCTCGCTTCGAGGAGAACCCCCTGACATGAGCAAGACCGCCGTTCTGGAGCCCCGTTTCCTGCAGCTCATCGCCGCGGAGGTCGGCTGCCGGCCGCACCAGGTCGAAGCCGCTTCCGGGCTGTTTGCCGAGGGGGCCACCGTCCCCTTCGTCGCCCGCTACCGCAAGGAGGCCACCGGCGGTTTGGAGGACCTGCAGCTCGAAAACATCTTCAAGCGCCGCGAGTACTTCCTGGACCTCGCGGAGCGCCGCGATGCCATCCTGGAGAGCATCCGCGAGCAGGGCAAGCTCACGGACGAGCTGGAGGCCGCCGTCCGCGCCGCCGACACCAAGCAGGAGCTGGAGGACCTCTACCTCCCCTACAAGCCGAAGCGCCGCACCCGCGCCCAGATTGCCCGCGAGAAGGGGCTGGAGCCGCTCGCCGATGCGATCCTCGCCAAGGCCGTAGAGCGCGGGGCCGATCCTGCCGTCCTGGCCGCTGCCTTCGTCGATGCGGAGAAGGGGGTCGAGGACACCGCCGCCGCCCTGGCCGGAGCGCGGGACATCCTGGCCGAGCGCCTGGCCGAGAACGCCGACCGCCGCGCCGAGCTGCGGAAGACGCTCGCCGCCGGCGGCATCCTGCGCGTGCGCGTCCTCCCCGGCAAGGAGACGGCCCCGGAGGCCGCGGTCTACCGCGACTACTTCGAGCACGACGAGCCGGGCCGGGACATCCCCTCTCACCGCCTGCTCGCGGTCCTGCGCGGCGAGCGCGAGGGCTTCCTGCTCTCCGACCTGCGCATCGACGACGACGCCGAGGTGGAGAGCCTCGCCCGCTCCTGGGGCCTGCCCCTGGACACGCCCTGCGGCCAGGAGGTGCAGGCGGCCACGGCCGACGGTTACAAGCGGCTGCTCCGCCCGTCGATCACCAACGAGGTCCGCTCCGAGATGCGCGAGCGCGCCGAGGCCCAGGCCATCGCCGTGTTCCGCGCCAACCTGGAGGCGCTGCTCCTCCAGGCGCCGCTCGGCCAGGTGCCGGTCATGGGGCTCGATCCCGGCTTCCGCACCGGCTGCAAGCTCGCGGTCGTGGACGGCACCGGCCGCGTCGTGGCGACCGAGGTCATCCATCCGGTGCAGCCGCACGCCGACGAAGCGGGCTCGGCCGCCACGGTCGTGCGCCTGATCAGAAAGCACGGCGTGCACGCGGTGGCGGTCGGCAACGGCACGGCCGGGCGCGAGACCGAGGCCTTCGCCCGCAAGGCCGTGACGGACGCGGGGGATACGGGGCTCGACAAGGTGGTCGTGGCGATCGTCCCCGAGACCGGCGCCTCGGTCTACTCGGCCTCCGCGGTCGCCCGCGAGGAGCTGCCGCAGCTCGACGTCTCGCTTCGTGGCGCCGTGTCGATCGCCCGCCGGCTCCAGGACCCGCTCGCCGAGCTGGTCAAGATCGAGCCGCGCTCCATGGGGGTCGGGCAGTACCAGCACGACGTGGACCAGAGATCGCTGGAGCGGGAGCTCGACACCGCGGTCGAAGGGGCGGTCAACCGGGTGGGCGTCGAGCTGAACACGGCCTCGGCGCCGCTGCTCCGCCGGGTGTCGGGGCTCTCCGAGCGCGTGGCCCGGGCGATCGTCGAGCACCGGGAGGCGAACGGGCCGTTCCGGTCCAGGAAGACGCTCGCCGCCATCCCGGGCCTCGGCCCGAAGACGTTCGAGCTCTCCGCCGGGTTCCTCCGTGTGCGCGCCGGGGAAAATCCGCTCGACAACACGGCCGTCCATCCCGAGCGCTACCCCGTGGTCAAGAAGATGGCCGAGCAGCTCGCCGTGCCGGTCGGCGACCTCGTGGGCAACAAGGACCTGGTCTCGCGCCTCGACTTCAACCGTTTCGCCGACGCCGGGCAGAACCTGGGCGCCTTCACCCTGGAGGACATCAAGACCGAGCTGCTCCGCCCGGGCCGCGATCCGCGCCCGGAGTTCAAGACGCCCGAGTGGCGGGCGGACGTGACCTCGGTCAAAGACCTCCAGCCCGGCATGGTGCTGGAGGGCCGGGTCTCGAACGTCACCAACTTCGGCGCGTTCGTGGACATCGGGGTGCACCGCGACGGGCTGGTGCACGTCTCGGAGCTGACCCACCGCTGGGTGGCCGACCCGCGCGAGGCCGTGCAGGTGGGGGAGATCGTCAAGGTGAAGGTGCTCGAGGTGGACTACCCGCGCGAGCGCATCAGCCTGTCGATCAAGGTGCTCCAGGCGCCGCCCGCGATGTCCGCCGGGAAACCCCGGCAGTCCGCCGGCAGCGCCGCGCGGCCGGAGCCGCGCAAAACGCCGCCGCCGCCGAAGCCCGGCCCCACGGTCGATGACCTGTTGCGGAAGTTCAACCGGCGGTGATGTAAGCTTGAGGGAGCAACCCTGACGATTAGGAGGCTCCTCATGCAAAGAGCTCTGCTGCGCCTGTTCCTCGTCCTCGCGCTCGTCCCGCTCCTGGCCCTGCCGGCCGCGGCCCGCAAGCCCAAGGGGGCTTCGACCGAGCCCGGCACGTACACGGACTGGAAGGATGAGATCGA
>JBJMGZ010000713.1:0-12289 GCA_045807605.1 Thermoanaerobaculia bacterium
CCTGGGTCCGCCGGCGTCTCGCCGGCATCCCCAAGATGTCGGGCCGAAGGCTCGGCCTCTCAGAACCACTCACCTGTCCCCAAAAACTCGGCGAACTTGAAGAAGGCTTCCGGATGCTCAGAGACTCGGACCGGCGCCACGGCTCGCATGCCAGAATGCAAGGACGACGACCTTCCCAGGGCTCACCCGGTAGTAGATGTGATATCTGACGCGGGCCAGGAAGAGGCGGCGCAAGTCAGGATAACTGGCAGTTCTTGACCTGGCGCCCACACCCGGCTGACGCGAAAGAAGTGACCTGGCTTCCTGAAAGTCGACGCGAATGGCGTCTGGTGCGGCAGGCCGATTCTCGGCCCACCATGCCGCAGCCCGCTCGATCTGCGCTGCGGCTCGAGGTGTGACCTCGACTTCGAGCACGTTGCTCAAGCGATGCGCCGCAGGCGTTCGATCAGCTCGTCTGCGGAGATGGTTTCGCCGCGGTCGGCTTCGGCGATGGATTCCGAGAGCTCGGCCTCGAGCTCCGGTGGCACCTCGAAGGTCTCATCCGCTTCACGGGCAAGAATGGTGACCACTGCACCCTCGGGCAGGGTGGCTCCCTCCACGACGACCTTTCCATCCACGACGGTACCGGTAGCGAGTTGCATGGGCTCCATGGTACACCGGAATCACTCACAGATACCCGAGCGCCTCCAGCCCGCGGCGGGTCTCCTCGTCCATCCCGGCCTCCTCCGGCCGCAGGCCGTGACGGCCGCGCAGCTTCTCGGCGCGGAGGAGCGAGCCGAGGAAGCCGTTCCTCACCGGATTTTCGGCGGCCAGGTCCTTGCGCTCGTTCCCTCTCCGATACAGCTCCGGCCGCTCTCCGAGCTTGCGGCTCCAGGGCTCGATCCGCTTCCAGCCGTCGAAGACCACGCTCATCCCCTCGCGCCCGCTGTAGCTCAGGTGGGAGAACGCCGCGGGCTCGCGCTCGCCCGCCGGGCCGAAGAGGTCCGCCCCGGGCAGGCCGGAGGCCGGAGGGAGACCGGCCGCGGCGAGCACGGTCGGTAGGAGGTCCACATGCTGGGCGAGCCGGGAGACCCTCTCGCCGCGGGACTGGAACGGGAGCTTCACCACCAGAGGCACGTTCAGCTCCTCGGCGTAGAGGCTCTGGGCATGGCCGAAGTCCTGGTGCTCGCCGAGCGCCTCGCCATGGTCCGCGACGAAGACGATCAGGGACTCCTCGAAGAGCTCCCGCGCCCGCAAAGCGGCGAGCAGCGCGCCGAAGCTGCGGTCGTTGGCGGCGATCTCCGCGTCATAGAGCGGCGCCACCTCCGCGATGCGGGCGGCGCGGCGCGGGCCGCGCACCGCATAGATCCGCCGCAGGCTCTCGACCGTGCCGGCCTGGGGACGCGCGGCGGGCGCGAACCTCTGCCGCAGGTCGGGGGGCGGCGCGTACGGGGCGTGCGGATCGAGGGTATGGATATAGAGGAAGAAGGGCTCGGCATCCAGATGACCATCGAGCCAGGCGAGCACCCTGCGGTTGATGGCTGCGGAATCCTCCTGGGGGGAGAGAAAGAAGTCGTCGAAGCCCTGGGCGAGACCGGTGTCGGCGGTGACGTGCAAGTTGGTGCTGAAGGCCGCGGTGCGGTAGCCGGCGGCGCGGAGCCTTTCGGCCAGGGTGTCGGCCGCGTCCGGCAGCCGGTCCTCCAGCGTCCGCACGCCGTGCTCCAGGGGACCCAGACCCGTGAGGACCGAGGTCACCGACGGCCGGGTCCAGGGCGCCTGCGCGATCGCCGTCTCGAACAGGGTCGCCCGTCCGGCGAAGCGGTCGAGATAGGGAGAGACGGGCTTGGGATAGCCGTAGCAGCCCAGGTGATCGGCGCGCAGGGTGTCGACGAGATAGACGATGACGTTCGGGCGGGTCTTTGCCCTTTTCGGGACGGGGGCAGCGGTGGTTGCGCGGGCCGCGGAGATCACCCGGGGCCGCCCGAGCAGCAGGTTGCCCTTTGCCCGCAGGGCGAGGCGCAGGAGGTGCCGGCCTTCGCCGGGCAGGTCGAGACGGACCGCGCGGGTCCCGGCCGCAATGGTTTCCAGGACCGCCTCCGCCTTTCCCTCCTCCTGCACCGCCACGGTCAGCGAAGCTGCGGCGGCTCCGCGCGCGGAAACGCCGGTCAGGGAGAGCTCGCTCTCGCCGGGCAGGTCGAGGTAGAAGGCGGCCTCCGTGCCGGCCGGGATGAGCAGCGAGCCGCGCCCGGCCCGCACCCCCTGGCCGGCCTCGGCGATCGGGAGCAGGGCCGCCAGGTCGTGCTCCACCTGGCGCGGCGGCGTGCACCCCAGGAGCACCCCCGTGGACAACCCGGCGAGCGCCAGCCCGGTCAACCCTCTCCAATTCATGGCGGCGAAGGCTAGCACGCCCCCGGCTTGATTCTGTTGGCCAGGGGGGTATGATTTCGACAGTGACAAGTCTCATCGGAGCCTCGGACCGGCGCACCGGTGGCGAGGCCGCGCGGCGGCCGGTTCCCACCCTTGCGCAGGGGGACGGACTACCCCGAATGCTGTTCGGCCCGCCGCGGGCTCCGGATAGCCTGAAGGTGTGCGACGAATGCCGTCGACTGACGCGAAGGAGACCACAAATGGAGCTTCCGCTGACCATCACCGCGCAGGAAATCACGCTGCCCGATTCGATCGAGGAGGTCATCCGCGAGAAGGCGTTGAAGCTGGAGCGTTTCTACGATCATCTCATCGGCTGCCATGTCCGGGTCGCCGGGCCCGGCAAGCATCATCGCAACGGCGGTCTCTTCGACGTCCGGATCGACCTGAGCGTCCCCGGCAGTGAGCTGGTCGTCAACCACCAGCGCCACGAGGACCTGTCCGTGGCCATCCGGGAGGCGTTCGCCGCGGCGAAGCGCCGCCTGGACGAGCATGCCCGCCTCCAGCGCGAAGAGCGCCGCGTGGCCGAAGCCTGACCTTCTTCTCCCCCTGGTACGTTTATTGAACAGAGTCCTCTTTCAAGCTGGCTGGGACGGTCTCCAGCCAGCTTCGAAGGAGGTCTTGCGATGTCCAGAGTAAAGTGGATGCTGGCGGTGGTGGCTCTGGTCCTTGGCAGCTCGCCCATGTGGGCTTGCGACGGTGGCGCCGCTCCCATCGCTCCCGTATCGAGCCCGTTCGAAACCCAGATCGTTCCCGCCGTGCTGCACCTGCCCGGTCCGGACGAGGAGCCGCTCTACACCGCGATCCAGTTCGTCAAGGCTCCGCCGATCATCCCGGGCAACCGATGCGAGGCGCAGTGCCTGGCCGACTTCCGCAAGTGCGAAGCCGATTGCCGGAACGTGCTCGACCTGTGCGCGGCGGATTGCACCGACGGCGTCTGAAGAAAAGCGATCTCCTCCGGCCCCGGCACTCGCCTGTGGCATGCTAGGAGGATGAAGGACCCCCATCCGAGCCGGGTGCTGCTCGCGGGCTATTTCCGTGACGAGCTACCCTCTCCGAGAAGAAGGAAGATCAGCGGGCATGTCTCGTTCTGCCCTGTATGCCAGCGCAGACTGAGCCAGTTGGAGCGGGAGGCGGAGAAGGCAACAGGAGCCGTCGATTACGAGAGCGCCTTCCGGCGGGCTGTCGAGACGGTGCGATCCCGCCAGGAGAGCCTTGATGAGGAGGCACGGCGCTCGGTCTCCCTCTTCCCCGAGCTTTTGCAGGAGCCCTCCGACAGATGGCTCGATCGGATCGACGGCGAACCCCGATTCCATGTCCTGAAGCTCTGTCAGCTCTTCCAGGACCGGAGCCGCTCGACCTGGTTCGAGGAGCCGGCCAGAAGCCTCGAATTCGCCCGCTCGGCTGTCTCGATTGCAGACCGCCTGGACGAGCGACGCTACGGCTCCAGCCTCGTCGCGGAGGAGCGGGCCCGCGCCTGGGCTCTCCTGGGAAACTCCTGGCGGATGAGCCGCAACTTCAAGGACGCGGAGCAGGCCTTGAGGCAGGCGGCCGAGCACCAGACGATCACCGGCGATCCCCTGGTCGAGAGCGAGATCCTCGGCTTTACGGCTTCGCTGCGGTTCTCCCAGGGCTGCACGCAGGACGCCATCAGGCTCCTCGACCGCGCTGCCGCGATTTCCCGCGAGATCGGAGACAGCCTCCGGGAAGGCCGCGCGCTCACCCTCAAGGGCAGAGCGCTGACGGACGCCGGCCGTCACGCAGAGGCCCTGCGGATCCTCCGCAAGGCGCGGCGGCGCTTCCATGCCGGGACCGATCTGGAAGCGGCGGTGGTGGCTCTTCACAACCTCCTGATCTGCCTCGCGGAGATGGGACGGCCCATGGAGGCCCAACAGCTCCTCGCGAGCGAACGTCACTGCTACTTCGACCTCGGAAACCCAAGATTGCTGGCGAGGCTCTGCTGGCTCGAGGCGCTGATCGCCGAGGTCCGGGGAGGGCTCGAAGAGGCAACGCCCCTCTTGCGGCAGGCGAGGGAGATCTTCGCGGAGCAGCGACTCCCGTGCGACTGGGCCCTGGGGTCGTTGCGGCTCGCGACGGTGCTGATCAAGCAGGGAAGCCTCGCGGAAGGACGGCTCCTCCTCGAGGAGATCATCCCCGCTCTCGACTTCCTGGAGATCCAGCCGGAGGCGGGGACCGCCCGGACGATCTATCTCTGGTTCCGCTGATCGCGCCCGCTCTTTCATCTTTCCGTCCCGTTTGCCCTCCGATCTACAACTTTCCTAAGGGGGCGAGGCACGGCCGGCCAATGACGGCCGCCGCGGCCTCCCCTCCAAGGAGGGCTTCATGTTCCGAGCTTTCTTCCTGGCTGCGCTGGAGCTGTTGCCGTGGCTGCTGCAACCCGTGACGGAGATCCTGCTGGCGGATGGGGACGGGGACAACCGGGGGAGCCTCGACCCCAACGGCTGATCGGACCCGGAGGGGGGTGACTCGGGAGCCCCCCTTCCCTTCTTTCGCCCCGGTTGTCAAAATTTAGCTCGCTGCGGCAACTCTTATATAGGGCCGGATGCCTCGCGCCCCGAGGGGAGGCTTCGAGGATGAGCGGGTGGTTTGGTGCAGTTTTCGACCGTGTGGCCGCCCGGCTCGGGGGGCACGTGGACCGCGTGCTCCGCGAGACCGGGGAGGCTTCCATCCTTCTGGAGGAGCTGCTGCTCCTGCCACGGGAGCAGCGGCGCGAGCGGGTGCGGAGCGAGCCCCGGTTCTGGCTGCTCAAGCTGTGCGGGCGGCTGGAGGCGGCGAGCCGGGCGGCCTGGGGCGACGACCCGGCCGCGGCGGTCGAGCTGGCGGAGCTCGCCGTGGAGGTGGCCGAGCGGCTGGACCCCGGAATCTACGGCAAAGCCCTGGTGGGGGACGCCTGCGCCCTGGGCTGGGCGTACCTCGGCAACGCCCGCCGCATCGCTTCCGACCTCGGCGGCGCCGAGGAGGCCCTCTCCCACGCGAAGCGGCTCTACCGGGTCTTCAAGGCCGACCTCCTGACCGAGGCGGAGATCCTGGTCTTCCAGGCCTCGCTGCGCAACACCCAGGGGCGCTTCGCGGACGCCGCCGGGCTTCTCGATCACGCGCTCTGGCTCTACCGCGAGGCCGGAGACCGGCACCAGGAGGGCCGCACCCTGATCCTCAAGGGCATGGTCCTCGGCGACGGCGGAGATTTCGAAGCGGCGGTCGAGAGCCTGGCCGAGGGCCTGCCGCGCATCGATCCCGCGGCGGAGCCCCGCCTGCTCCTCGTGGCGCACCACAACCTCGCCTGGCATCTCTGCGACCACGGGCGGCACCGGGAGGCGGCGGAGGCGCTGGAGCGCAGCCGGCGGCTCGATCTGGAGCTGGGCAGCCGGATGGACCTGGTCCGCCTGCGCTGGCTGGAGGGGCGGATCGCCCTCGGCCTGGGACGCCTCGGCGAGGCCGTGAGCGCGCTCGGGCTGGCCCGCGACGCCTTCCTGGAGCAGGAGATCGGCGTCGACGCCGCCCTCGTCTCCCTCGACCTCGCCATGGCGCACGCGCGCCAGGGGGACATGGAGGGGGTGAGGCGCATCGTGTCCGAGATCGTGCCCGTGTTCCAGGCCTGCCGCGTCGAGCCCGAGGCGCTCGCCTCCCTGCTCCTCCTGCGCGATGCGGACCAGGCCGGGCAGGCCGAGGCGATCCTCGAAAACCTGGCCGTCTGTCTGCGCCGCGCCGGGCGTCAGCGCTCCAGGTAGCCTTCCTGGGTGCGCACCTGGAGGCCTTCGCCGCGCACTTTGAGATCCAGGTCGTGCCACGCGCCGCTGCCCTTGGAGCGGCCGGGGTAATAGCCGAGGACGTACTGCTCGCGCAGCTCCTTGAGCAGGGTCTGGAGAGACGCCTGGATCTGCTCCAGGCTGTCGAGAGCCTCGATGCGGCCGCCGCTCTCCAGGACCGTGCTGCGCAGCAGCTCCAGCTCGCGGCGGTGCCCCGCGCCGTCGCGCCAGGCGCTGAAGATCTCGGTCAGCGGCAGCACCTCGTCCTGGCGGCGCAGGCGCAGCCAGTAGAGGACGGCCTGGCTCTGGCGGGCGATCTTCTGCACCTGGTCCATGGCGAGGACGCTCTCGATGTCCACGCCGTCCGAGACCAGGATGATCACCTTGCGCCCCTGCCGGCCCTGCAGCCGGTTGAGCCCCAGGTAGAGCGCGTCGTTGAGCGCCGTTCCCCCCTGCGCCTGCACGCCCGAGAGCCCCAGGGTCAGGATCGAGGGCACGCTGGTGAACGGCGTCTCGAGCAGGATGCGGTCGGAGAAGAGGATCATCTTCGCCTCGTCCAGGCGCTTCATCCCGCTCACGAAGGCCTTGGCCCCGTCCACGGCGGTGCGCAGGCGCGAGCCGGCCATGCTGGTGCTGGAGTCGACGAGCAGCACGGCGGTGAAGGGGATCTCCCCGCGCTCGAACGTGACGATCTCCTGCGGCTCGCCGTCGTCGAGGATCGTGAAGTCCCCGCGCGTCAGGTCGTTGGCGCGCTGGCCGCCGCGGTCGACGACCACGTAGAGCTGCTGCAGGCCGACCTCGATCTCGTCGTCGATCTGGAGCGGCAGGGTGCGCAGGCTGGCGCTGCCGATCGGGCCGGAGGGGCCGTAGGCCACGACCTCGATCGAGTGCTCGGCGTTCTCCGGGCCCACGTCCACCACCATCCGCCACGGCGGCGCTTCGAGCACGCCGACGCGCAGGTTGTCGAGGTAGATCTCGACCCGGCTGGCCTTGGCGCCGGCGACCTCGGCCCGGATCTCCACCTGGCCGAAGAGCGGCTGGTTCGGCGGCGGGCTCACGAGCCGGACGGAGGGGGCCGCGGAAGAGGGAGCCGCCCAGAGGAGCAGCAGGAGGAGGAGAGCCAGGCGTCTCATGGCGGCGGAGCCAAGAATCTCATGGGGTGTTCCGGGGCGTCTCGTCCGCGGCGGTCACGCCGAGGACCGCGGCGAGCGCCGGGATCTGCGCCACGGCGCGCTCCTGGAGCTCGGTCCAGGCCTGGTCGAGGCTCTCCAGGGGGAGCTGGTTGTAGCGGTTCCGCGCCGCGCCGCCCTGGCCGGGGGTCTTCCCCGGGGTGCCCAGGCCGGCGACCGCCTCGCGCGCGCCGCGCGGATCCTTGCGCAGGTCGCGCACCAGGCCGAGCTGAAGCGCGAGCTTGTCGTCCTCCGGCAGGCGCTGGAGCCCGGCGCGCAGGGTCTGCTCCGCGCCTTCGAGATCGCCCGCCGCGAGCTGGAGCCGGGCCATCTCCTGCCAGGCCACGGCGAGCTGCCACGGCTCGGCCTTTCCTGCCGGGTCCGAGACCTCGCGCAGGAGCTTGCGCGCTTCCTGCACCTTGCCGAGCCGCGCCAGGTTGACGGCGAGCCGCAGGCGCGCTTCCGCATGGACGGGGCCTTCGCCGGGGCCCAGGCGCTCCAGGTAGCCGACCGCGTCGGCGTAGCGCCCCTGCCGTTCGGCGTCCACGGCCAGGCAGAGGATGGCGGCCTCCTGCCTGGCGTCGTAGGCGAGGATCTGCTGGAACACCCGCGAGCGCAGGGACGGCGGCGCGGTCCAGATCATCTCGGCGGCGAGGCCCATCAGGAAACGCGACGCCTGTCGCTTGCCCTCGGGGGAGCCGCTGCGGCCGGCATAGAGGTCCACCAGCCGGAAGACCAGCTCGCGGTTGTGGGTGGAGAGCAGGAAGCCCCCCTTGCGCACGGCGTCCCGGTAGAGCACCTGGTGCAGGGTGAGCACCGGCACCAGGCTCTCCGGGTCCTTGCGCGCCAGATCGCCCGCGACGTCGAGCTCCACGTCGGCGAGATCGTCGCTCGCGGCCGGCCTCTCGCCCGTGAGCACCCGGGTCTGCAGCTCCTGCACGGCATCGCGGGCGCCGTTGCGGTCGCCCCCGGCGAGCTGCCGGAGCGCCGCGCGGTAGCCGTCGCGCACCGGTCCGGCGTCGATCCTCCGGGTCCGTCTGCCCCGGGCCGTGGGCGCCTTGGCCGGCTGGGCGGGAGCTCCCGCATTCGCCCCCGATCCGGACGCGGTCCGGCCGTGGCGGGGAGGCGTGAGCGCGGCCCAGACCTGGCCGCCGCTGCCGCGCTCGAGGAGGACGAAGGGGGTCGAGAGCCCGCCCTCGTCGGAGCCGCGCGAGGCGCTCACGATCCCGAGCTCGTAGACCCCCTCCTCGACGCCCTTGAGCTGGAGCGAGGCGGCGAGCAGCTCGAGGCCATTGCCGAGGTCCTCCCGGGAGGCGATCTTCAGGGGGAACGAGGCCACCCGCGCTCCGCCCGGGCGCCGGACCTCGGCTTCAAGATCGCCGCCGCCGAGCCGCCAGGCCGGCACCCGCAGCGCGATCTCGTCCGTGGGCGCGAAGACCGGCCGGGCGGACGGCGGCGCCTCGAAGGAGAGGCCGGGCAAGGGGGCGGCGATGCCCGCGCCGCGCGCCTGCAGCCAGGCCCCCGCGGGATCGGCCACGAGCGGCGGCAGCAGGACCCCCTGGGTCTGGGAGAAGTCGGGCACGGAGAGCGGCAGCATCCGCAGGCCGACCTCGCTCGTGGCGGTGTTGCGCACCAGGGTGCGGAGGGCGTAGTCGCCCGGCGCGAGCTGCAGCTCGCCCGTGTACTTGAGGCCGCTCTTCTCGAGGTCGGCGCCGAGGCGCGCGAGATCGATTTCGACCGTATCCATCCGCGATCCGGCGACGCGGCCCGAGCCGTCGGGAGCGCCGGTGACCGCGTACAGGCAGACCTCCAGCCGCAGGAGATCGCCGTTGCCGCCCTCCATGGCCTCGGCGCCGTCGATCTCCAGGAGGACGGCGACCCGCGCCTTGCCGGCGGCTCCGGGGAGCGGCAGGGCGAGCGCGGCCACCGGGATGGTGCCCCCCTCCTGGCCGCTCATGAGGAGCGCGGCCGTCTCGACGCGCAGGCCGCCGGTGCGCAGCACGCGCAGCGGCGGCGTTTCCTGGGCGGAGGCGGGGAGGGGAAGAAGGAGGAGAAGCAGCGCGGCCGCCCTCCGGCCCCCTCTCCCGCGCGTCAGCGCGGGGGAGGGTTGGGGAGGGGGCTCCGTGCCGGCCGCGGGAAGACCCCCTCCCCAACCCTCCCCCGCTTCGCGGGAGAGGGGGCCGGAGCCCCGGGATGGCTGTGCCGAACCAACCATTCGACGAGCGGCCCTCATCTTCCGGGCGCGGCCGGCGCCGCCTGCGGCTGCTCCTGCTTCCCCGGGGTGTAGTCGGCCCTGGCCGTGGAGTCGGCGTTGCCGAGCTCGTCGCGGACCGCTACCGCGACCGTGTGCGGCTCCGGCCGCAGCAGCATGACCATGCGGTAGGCGCCGACCTGGCCCAGGGCGGTCAGGAGCTGGTCGTTGGGAACGCGGATGGGCACCTCGACCTGCTGGATCGGCGAGGTGCGGCCGTGGCTGTCGCGCGCGCCCACGAAGAGCGAGAGCTTGCCCTCGTGGAACTTGTCCTGCGGCACCAGGACCAGGTTGGCGAGCGGGAACTTCACCAGCACCTCCACCTCGTACTGGCCCTTGGCGTTCTTGCGCTCCTTGCCGAAGTCGAGCGCGATCTCCAGCGGGTTGTCCTCCTCGCCGAGCAGGAGCGCCGACATGGCCCGGCTGGTCATGCGCTCGGGCAGGGTGCGCTCGCGGTGGGCCTCGCGGTGGCGGACGACGAGCGCGCGGTCGCGCATCTTCACCTCCACCTTGCGCCGGCTGCCGTCGCGCGCCTTGCGCGGGATGTAGCCCAGCGAGTAGTAGGTCTCGAAGTCCTGGCGCATGCGCTCGAGCATCGGGGTCGCCGCGGAGTCCACGCTGGCCAGGCCGCCGGTGCCGTCCGCGATCATCAGCAGCGACTGCTGCATCGACGTCCGGTCCATGGCCTCCATGTTCGAGTCGTAGGTGTCGCTCTTCCCGGACTCGGCCGAGACCCCGGCGAGCTCCGGGGTGGAGCCCAGGCTGTAGAAGGTGATGCGGTTGGAGTTGGCGTGCGCGATCAGCTCCTGGAGCAGCGGCGTGGCGTCGTCGCGGGTGCCGTCGAAGGGGGA
This sequence comes from Thermoanaerobaculia bacterium, assembly GCA_045807605.1. Lineage (GTDB taxonomy): Bacteria > Acidobacteriota > Thermoanaerobaculia > Multivoradales > UBA5704 > DATMER01. The sequence continues at coordinate 10,442 of JBJMGZ010000713.1, forward strand.
GTAGCCGACGCGGTCGCCCAGGATCGCGAACTTCTGCTCCCAGGCGCGCATGAAGGAGTCGATCGGCCGCAGGGCGAAGCCGCCGCTCACGTAGAGCAGGGCCTTGCGCCCCGGCAGGCCGGCCAGCGAGTCGACGAACTCCCCGAGCTGGGCCATGGCGGCGCGGTTCTCTTCGGAGACCTGCATCCCGTACTGGCGGATGTTGTTGTAGAGCTGCTCGGCGAGCAGGATCGCCGCCTGGTCGCGCTGGTTCTCGCCGCCCTGCGGGCCGCCCACCGGGTAGGCCGCGTCGATCTCCGCGAGCAGGCGCCGGCGCTCGGAGTTGCGGGTCGCGCCGCCGGGCGCGACCTTCGCCATCTCCTCCAGCGCCGCGGACAGGACGGCCGGGTCGTTGGTCAGCCCCTGGCGGACCTGCACCGAGCCGTCGTAGGCGGCGATCAGGATGCGGTCCTCGGGCCGCAGCCGGGCCACGAAGTCCTCGATCGACTTCAGGACCTGGTTGCGGGTGGCCGGGACCAGGCTGCGGTTGTCGAGGAAGATGGCGAGGTAGAGGCGCTGGTCCGCCGGAGGCGTCTGGGGTGCCGGGGCCGCCGCGGCCTCCTCCTCATCCTCCTGGTCCGCGCCGGCCGGCGCCGCGGAAACCTGGCCGTCGACCCCCGCCGATACCGCGTAGAAGTTGGAGATCTCCACCGGCTTGCCGTCCTCGAGGACCTGGAAGTCTTCCCGGGTGAGGCCCTGGACGCGCTTGCCGTCCCGGTCGGTCACGTAGACCTCGACGTTGACGACGTTGACGTCGATGCTCTCGAAGAACGTCGGCTCGGTCTCTTCGGCCGGAGCCTGCGCCAGGGCCGGACCCGCCAAGAGAGCGAGGGCCAGAGCCAGCCGGAGGGAGGCTGGAGACGAGGTCGCGGGTCCGGGCATGCTGAGCCTCCTGTTCTGCGCTTCGGTGCCGCCCATCGTAGCATTCCCAATCATGAACCTCCACGACCTCTTCGCCATCCCCCTGCGCCGCTCGCCGGACCGGCCGGCCCTGCGGTTCGCCGCTCCGGACGGAACCCGCACCGACCTCACCTATGCCGAGCTCTTCGCGGAGTCGCGGCGGATCGCGGCCGGGCTCCATGCCCGCGGCCTGCGCCGCGGCGACCGGGTCGCGTTCTTCCTCGGCAACCGGCCGGAATTCGTCACCGCCTACCTGGCCGTGGTGCGCCTCGGGGCGGTGATGGTGCCCTTGAACCTGGCCTACCGCCGCCGGGAGATCGTCCACATCCTGGAGGACGCCGGGCCGCGCCTCCTGCTCACGGAGCGCAGCCAGCTTCCCGTGCTGGAGGAGCTGGAGCCGGCCGAGCGCGCGGTGGAGGTGATCCTCGCCGAGGATCTGGGCTCCCTCTCCCGCGAAGCGGGGGAGGGCTGGGGAGGGGGCTCCGTCGATTCGGACGACCTCGCGATGATCCTCTACACCTCGGGAACGACCGGGCGCAGCAAGGGGGCGATGATCACGCACGGCAACGTCCTCGCGACCGTGACCGGCCTGCTCGCCGCCTGGGCCTGGGAGCCGGCGGACGTCCTCCTCCTCACCCTGCCGCTCTTCCACACCCACGGCCTCGTCGTCGGCCTCCACTGCGCGCTCGCCGCCGGGGCCACGGTCCTGCTGCGCCGGAAGTTCGACGCGGCCCAGGTGGTGCGCGAGCTCGTGGGCGGAGAACCCACCCTGTTCTTCGGCGTCCCTACCATGTACGTGCGGCTGGTCGAGGAACTGAAGCGAAGGGGTACAGGTTCTGGCTTCGTCCGCATGCGCCTCTTCTGCTCCGGCAGCGCACCGCTTTCGCCGGAGACCTTCGCCGCCTTCCG
>JBJMGZ010000714.1:0-2633 GCA_045807605.1 Thermoanaerobaculia bacterium
ACGTCGCCGATCGCGTAGGTCGCCATCGGCCGAAAGATACCTCACCCCCTTGCACATACCCTCTGCCTGCCCTCACCGTAGAGACGCCCCGTGGGGCGTCTCCTCCGATAACCCGCCGACCGGCTGTGATCTCTGGAAGGATGCCGCCGCTGCGGAGACGCCCCGCGGGGCGTCTCTACAGTGGGGGAAAGAGCTCTATTGGACTTCCTGCGCCGCGCCGTTGCGAACGGCCTCCTGGATCAGCTCGCGGAACTTCGCCTCCGCCTCCTGGCCCAGGCGCTCCTGCTGGCGGCCCATCTCTCCCTGCTGCTTGCCGAGCTCGCCCTGCTGGCGGCCCAGCTCGGCCTGCTTTTCGCCGAGCTCTCCCATCTGCTGCGACAGCGCTTCCATCTCGTCCTCCAGGTCCTCGCCGCCGCGCGCCTGCCGCGCCGCGAGGGCGGCCTGCTGCGCGCCGAGAGCGGCCTGCTTGCCGCCCAGCTCGGCCTGGCGGGCGCCGAGCCCGGCCTGCTGCGCGCCCAGCTTCCCCTGCTTCTCGCCGAGCTCCGCCTGCCGCCGGAAGAGCCCCTCGGCCTTCTGGACGAACGCCGCGTCGCGGATCACGTAGCTCTTGCCGTTCCTGCGGAAGTAGAGCAGCGGCTCATCGCCCTTCTGAAGGCTGCGGGCGCGGCTGACGTCGGCGGTCGAGCCGTTCATCACGGTCCGGTGCTCGCCGCTCAGCAGGACGTAGGACTCGCCCCTCTCCCAGTTGTGCTTCATCGGCGCGGGCGGTGCGGGCGGAGCCGGAGGGGTGGGCGGAGCCGGAGGCGGCGGCGGCACGGCGCCCACCTGGCTCACCCGGGCGACCGGAGCGACGGCCGGCACGGCGCCCGGAGCCGGAGCAGCCATGGCCACGGGAGCCAGGGCCGGCAGCGCGGCGCGAGGCGACGGCGCGACCACGGGCGCGGGAGCCGCGGGCCTGCCCGGCGCCACCACGGGGATGGCCCCGGGCGCCGGAGCGGGCTCGCCGTGCGGGAGCGCCGGCAGGGCCTCCGGAGCCGGAGCGGGTTCCGGGGCCGGTGCGGCTTCCGGAGCCGGAGCCGCTTCCGGCGCGGGAGTGGCTTCCGGTGCCTCCGGAGCCTCCTGCGCCACCATGCGGAAGGGGACCAGCGCGACGAGCGCGAGCAGGACGATCAGGCTCACCCAGCCGAGGGGGAACCGCCGGTTCTCGGACGATTGTTCCAGCATCTGCAATCTCCTTTTCAAGGTCTCGACGGACGGCGCGGCCCCCGCGGCCGCCATGCGGCTGGCGCGCGGCGCGACTCCCAGCCGCAGCAGCAGCCGGCCGTACGCCCGGGGTTCGGGATCGAGGACGCGGAGCACCTCCGCGTCGCAGGCGGCCTCCCGGGCGAGCGCGTACTCGCGGGCGGAAAGCCGCACCAGGGGGTGGAACCAGAAAAACCGCTGCGCCAGCGCGGGCACCCAGCCCCACCAGAGGTCGGCGCGGCGGACATGGACGAGCTCGTGGCAGAGCGCCATGGAGACATCCGGGGGGGAGAGCGGCCGCCCATCCGGCAGCAGCACCACCGGCCGGACCAGGCCCAGCACCTGCGGCGCCTCGACCTCGGCCGAGACCCGCAGCTCCGTCCGCTCCCCGAGGCCGAGCGCCCGGCGCAGCTCCGCGAAGCGCTCGGCGATCCAGGGCTCGCCCACCGGGCCGGACCGGCGCACGATCCGCCGGGCATGGACGAGCTGCCGGATCGTCCCGCCGAGCTGCGCGAGCAGGCCGGCGAGCCAGATCCCGGCGAGCGCCGCCGGCCACGACAGGCGGGGAGCCGGCTCGAGAGGCGAGGGCGTCGCGGGCACCTGCAGGTTGTAGATCGTCATGGCAACCGGCTCGGGAGCCGGCAGCCAAGGCAGCTCGACCGGCGAGATCCAGGCGAAGCTCACCAGCACCTTGAGGCAGGCGAGCCACCAGAGCCCGCAGCGCAGCGAGGCCGGCAGGCCGGGGAAGAGACGGCAGACGGCCCACACCGCCGCCGCGAACAGGGCGCCCTGGACAGACGCCCGCAGCAGTACATCGAGGAGGGCGTCGAGGAGAGGCGTCACGGCTCCCGCCTCCGGGACCGGAGCCGGTCCACGAGCTGCTCCAGCTCGGCCAGCTCGTCATCCGAGACTTCGGATCTCTCCGTGAGATAGCTGACGAACGGCGACACCGAGCCGGCGAGGGTCTTCTCGACGAAGCTCTCGACCGCGCCGCGCAGCAGCTCGCCCGGCGAGCTCGCCGCCCGGTACTGGAAAACCCCGCCGGGCGCCTGCTCGCGCTCCAGGTGTCCCTTCTGGCGCAGGCGCTCCATCATGGTGAGCACCGTGGACCGGGCAAGCCCGCGCGGAGCGCCGAAGCCCTCCGCCACCTGCCCGACCGACACCGGCTCCACCTCCGCCACGTACCTGAGGAGCGCCAGCTCCTGATCCCCTATGGTTCTTCCGGTCATCAGCTCCTCCGCTGACTACAACTGTCGCCATGGTACTCATGACTACAGATGTCGTCAAGGGGTTTTACGGAGGAGAAGCTGGGAGGTTTCAGGAGAAATGTAGGGGAGGGGCTTGTCCCCTCCCGGGTGGGGGCCCGGCCATTCCGCCCACCCGGGAGGGGA
>JBJMGZ010000715.1:0-7295 GCA_045807605.1 Thermoanaerobaculia bacterium
GTGCGGGCCGGCGTCTTCTCCGGCCGGGGCGCCACGCTGGCGGACTTCGGCGCGTTCCTCCTCTGGGCCACGCTGGGCAACATCCTGGGCGGAACGCTGTTCGTGGCGCTGATCAAATACGGCCATATCCGCTCGGGAAAAAGCTGATTTGATGGGTTTTCCTTCCGGCATGCTTCTTGCGGTCCCCGTCTGACCGATGAGCTCCTCCGGAGCGGCGCCAAGCGGCTCCGGACGACAACTTCGAATCAGCCAACCAGGAGGAACTCATGAAGCTCGAATCCCTCAAGGATCTTTACCTCGAACAGCTCAAGGATCTTTACAGCGCCGAGACGCAGCTCGTGGAAGCCCTGCCCAAGATGGCGGAAGGGGCGACCTCTCCCGACCTGCGCCGCGGCTTCACCGAGCACCTGCGGCAGACCGAGGAGCACGTCCGCCGGCTGGAGCGCATCTTCTCGGACCTCGGCGAGAACCCCAAGGGCCACACTTGCGAGGGCATGAAGGGCCTGATCAAGGAAGGCGACGAGATGATGAAGATGCGCGGCGAGGCCTCGGTGCTCGACGCCGGCCTGATCGCCTGCGCGCAGCGGGTGGAGCACTACGAGATCGCCGGCTACGGCACGGTGCGCACCTACGCCGAGCTGCTCGGCAAGAACGACCACGTCTCGCTGCTGGAGCGCACGCTCCAGGAGGAAGAGGAGACCGACGAGCGCCTGACCGAGCTCGCCGAGAGCCACGTCAACGAGGAGGCGCTGGTCCGCTGACCCCGTTGGAAGGCCGCCGAATATTTCCGGCGGCCTTTTCGTTATCCATGGCAAGCCCTGATCCGATCGGGCGGGGGGAGTGCGAGGTGCTGTGCCCCCACGGAGGTGAAATCGTCAACGGGTAGCACGACTGCAAGGGGTGAATCATGCCAGAGACCCGAACCACCACCGATCACGAAGAGATCCGCCGCTGGGCCGAGGAGCGCGGAGGCAAGCCGGCGGCGGTCGTCAGCAGCTCGGACGAAGAGCAGGAGAAAATCGCCGGGGGACTGCGGATCGATTTCCCGGGTTTGGACAACGACGAGGATCTCCGGGAGATCACCTGGACGGAGTTCTTCGACAAGTTCGAGGAACAGAACCTGGTCTTCATGTACCAGGAAGAGCTGGTCTGCTGAGGCCCTCCGGGCTCCGCGATCGAGGAAGGGCGCCCCGCCGAGGGCGCCCTTTCGCGTCTCACAAGCCTACGCCGCCGCCCCCTTCAACAGCCGCAGCACCTGGGCCTCCAGCTTGCGCAGGCCGTTGCTCTCCCCCGTATCCTCCGCGTCGTCCACCACGTCCTGCAGGGTCTCCTGAAGGGAGCCCTGAAGGAAGGCGTCGATCACCACGGGGTGGACGTAGTACTTGCGGCAGATGGCCGGCCGGTTGCCGAGCTGCCCGGAGACGTGCTTGATGGCCTCCACCACGGCCTTGTTGGCCTCCTTCTCGGTCTCGCAGGCGCCGACTTCCAGGAGGGCCGAGAGGGCGAGCACGGTGCCGCCCCAGGTGCGGAAGTCCTTGGCCGTGAAGTCCTCGCCCGTGGTCTCCTTGAGCCAGGCGTTGACGTCCTCCGAGGTGATCTTCTGGCGCTCGCCGGCCTCGTCGAGATACTGGAAGAGCGTCTGCCCGGGCAGGTCGCGGCACTGCCGGACGATGCGCGCCACCCGCCAGTCCTGGAATTCGACGGAATGGTCCTGGCCGCTCTTGCCGCGGAACTCGAAGCGCAGCCTGGAGCCGTCGATGTCCACGTGGCCGTCGCGCAGGGTGGTGAGGCCGAACGAGCCGTTCTGGCGGGCGTACTCCCGGTTGCCGACCCGGATCAGCGTGGTTTCCAGGAGGCGCACGACCGTGGCCACCACCTTCTCGCGCGGCAACCCGCGCAGCGACAGATCCCGCTCCACCCGCTCGCGGATTTTCGGCAGCGCCTCGCCGAAGGCGATCATGCGGCCGAACTTGGTCTCGTCGCGGACGCTGCGCCACTCGGCGTGGTACCGGTACTGCTTGCGGCCGCGGGCGTCGCGGCCGGTCGCCTGCAGGTGGCCGTTGGCGGTGGGGCAGATCCAGACATCGGTCCAGGCCGGCGGGATCGCCAGCTTGCGGATGCGCTCCAGCGTGCGGGCGTCGGTCACCGGGCTCCCTTTGGCATCGAGGAAGCTGAACCCCTTGCCCCGCTTGCGCCGCCGGATGCCCGGCATGTCGTCCGAGACGTAGCGCAGGCCGGCCGCCCTGGCGCTCTCCTCCGGGTCCACGTAGACCGCGATGGTGAGGCCGCTGTCGATCGCTTCGGATTGGAGTGCTTCTACGGCCATGGTCACTCTTGCCTGTCTGAAGTCGTACCGGTGTAAGAAGTACAGGCGGGCGGACCCCCATTCCGGAGCCCCGCACGGCCCGGCCCGCGCTGCGATCGCTTTGCATCGAGCGTGCCCGGGAGAATCCGGAAGTGGCATGCACCCTGCACTAGGAGGCGAAGCCGACCATTTCATGACATGGTGTCGTCGAGAGTTGGAGAACCGATGATGAATGCGATCGCAAACCAGCCCCGGTCCGAACAGCGCGCCGAGGCCGGCGACCTGGCCGGAGCCCTGAGCCCCGGCCTGCTCGTCCTCAAGGCGGGGGGCGGCATCACCTCCGCCGACGGGCGGGCGATGGAGCTGCTCGGCTGCCCGGACCGCGCCGACCTGGAGCGCGCCTGGAGCGAGCTGCGCCCCCGCCTGGAGGCGCAGGGCCTGTGGAGCGGCGGGGAGCGTCACGCGGTCCTCGACCTGCCGGGGGACTGGGCGGCCCGCCGGCGCTTCGACCTGCGCGGGGACGGCAGCGTGCTCCTGATCCAGGATGCCGGCGCCGTCGAAGCGCTGGAATCCGACCTGCGGCTGAGCGCGCTGATGCGCTCCCTGGCCTACGTCACGCCGGCGGTCGCCCACGACCTGCGGGCGCCGATCAACGCCATGGTGTTCAACATCGAGATCCTCAAGGAGACGATCGCCGCGGGCAAGGGGGCCGAGCCCGGCGGGCGCGAGCGCCAGCTCCGCTACGTCAACGTGCTCAAGGAGGAGCTCAACCGGCTGCACAAGGAGATGGAGATCTTCATCGCCCACATCTCCCCGCGCGGCGACCGCACCGAGATCCTGGACCTGCGCGAGCTGGTCGAGGAGCTGGGCGTGCTGCTCACCGGACCGGCGCGCAAGCAGCAGGTGCAGACGCGGCTCCAGCTTCCCGAGGCGGCGGTACCGGTGGAGGTGAACCGCTACCTGCTGCGCCAGGCCCTGCTGCACATGAGCCTGGCGGCGCTCGCCGACGTGCCGAAGGAAGGGGCGCTGGATCTGCGGCTGGAGCGCCGCGGCGACCGCGCCTGGATGAGCGTCGCCGGCACGCCGGCCGGTACTTCCCCCGGAATGGCAGCCGGGCCGGCCGGCTTCGACATCCGTCTCTCCCCGTCCGGAGCGCTCGCCCAGCTCCATGTGGCACGCGGGATCGTCGCCTCCCAGGGCGGAGAAGTCCGGCCCGGCGAGGCTCCCCAGACCTTTGAGATAGAATTGACCGTCGCAGGCAACAAGGGATAGATGACATGCCACATGCTCTAGCGGTCGACGACGATCCGAACTTCCTCTCCGCGCTCGCCGAGCTGATCGAAGGCCAGGGGTTCACCACGAACACGGCCTGCACGCTGCGCGACGCGAGGGCGCAGGTCAGTCACCGCACGCCGGACGTGGCGCTGGTCGATCTCTACCTGCCGGACGGCAGCGGCATCGAGCTGCTCAAGGACCTGGAGATCGGCTCCACCACCGAGGTGGTGCTGATGACCGGGCACGCCGACGTGGAGAGCGCGGTGCAGGCGCTGCGCCTGGGGGCCAGCGACTACCTGACCAAGCCGCTGGACATCGGGCGCCTGAAGAGCATCCTCGCCAACGTGGCGAGCGTGCAGCCGACGCCGTCGGTGTCGACGCCGCAGGAGCAGACCCAGGAGAGCGACCGGCTCGGCCTGCTGCTCGGCGCGTCGCAGCCCATGCAGGCGGTCTACGAGATGATCACCCGCGTGGCGCCGACCGACGCCTCGGTGTTCTTCATCGGCGAGAGCGGCACCGGCAAGGACCTGGCCGCGCAGACGCTGCACATCATCTCCAAGCGCTCCAAGGCGCCGTTCATGCCGCTCAACTGCGGCGCCATCTCGCCGACGCTCATCGAGAGCGAGCTGTTCGGCCACGAGCGCGGCAGCTTCACGGGCGCGGCGCGGCGGCACAAGGGCTACTTCGAGCGCTCCCACACGGGCACGCTCTTCCTCGACGAGATCACGGAGATGCCGATCGAGCTGCAGGTCAAGCTCCTGCGCGTGCTCGAGACCGGCCAGCTCAACCGGATCGGCGGCGACCAGCCGGTCGAGGTGGACGTGCGGGTCATCGCCGCCACCAACCGCGACCCCCACAAGGCGGTCTCGGAAGGCAAGATGCGCGAGGACCTGCTCTACCGGTTGCAGGTGTTCCCCATCCACATGCCGCCGCTGCGCGAGCGCAACGAGGACGTCCAGCTCCTCGCCGATCACTTCCTCGGCCAGCTCAACGAGCGGCAGGGGTCGTCGAAGCGGTTCACGGACGATTCGATGGAGCGCCTGCGCAGCCATACCTGGCCGGGCAACGTGCGCGAGCTCAAGAACGTGGTGCACCGCGCCTTCATCATGGCCGACCAGGAGATCACGCCGCGCAGCCTGCCGCGCGAGGTCGGGGGGGACTCCGGCTCCCAGCGCAGCCTCAACTTCCAGGTCGGCTCCTCGATCGAGGACGTCGAGAAGCGGCTCATCATGGCGACCCTGGAAGCCTACGCAGGGAACAAGCGGAAGACGGCCGACATCCTCGGCGTCAGCCTCAAGACCCTCTACAACCGGCTGAACCAGTACCGGCTGGCGGATTAGGCCGCCGCGGCGCCCGTGAATGCGACGGAACGGCCGGAAAGAACCCCCCCTTGAGAGCCTCGCCGGTAGCATGTATACTCCCGCGTCGTCCGACGACTCGGTAGCGACCTGAGAAGGAGGCTGTGGCACAAATTCTGCTTCAGAGCACCTCTGGCATGTGCGGGAGGGTCTGAGCCACAGACCACCAACCACGGACAAGAAGACAGGTCTAACCGAGGAGGAGGATGAACATGAGCAAGATGACGCTTCGAGCCTCGCTCGTCTGCTTCACGCTGGCGCTTCTGTTGGCTCTGGGTGCCTGCAGCTCGACCAGGACCGCTGGAAACCAGGTCGACGACGCCGCCATTACGGCCGCCGTGAAGGCGAAGCTGGCGACGGACGGGGACATCAACCCGTTCAACATCGACGTTGACACCAACGAGGGGGTTGTTACCCTCCAGGGCAGGGTGGAGAAAGAGGAGGCGCGTACCAAGGCCGAGCAACTGGCTCGCGAGACCGATGGTGTCAAGCGGGTCATCAACCTGGTCAAGGTGGGTGACAAGACGTAGGGTCACCCTGGTAGTCTTAAATCCAGTTCCATTTCAAAGGGAGAAACACGCATGAAGAAGCTGTTCGTACACCTGTCGATCCTGTGCCTGCTGGCGATGTTGCTGGTCCCGATGGTGGGTTGTAAGAAGGATGACGGCATGGAGACGGAAACCCCCATGACCGACGCCACCACCGACACGACGGAGCCCATGGATACCGGTATGACCACGGAGCCCATGGACACCGGCATGACCACCGACATGACCACGGAGCCGATGGGCACCGACATGGCGACCCCGCCGGCCCAGTAAGCTCAGACCCCAATCGAGATATCGGAAGGGCGCCGCTGGTCGGGCGCCCTTTTTCTTTTTCAGGACCTTCACCGCGCGTCTGTAGAGACGCCCCGTGGGGCGTCTCCGGGGGTGGGCGTCTCGGGGGGGTGGGCGTCGTAGGAGGAGACGCCCCACGGGGCGTCGCTACCTTGGGGGGGGGGAAATCAGGAGGCGGGGATGGTGACCTCGCGCAGGAATTCCGCCGCCGCCGCCCGGAACTCGTCCGTCCATTCGTGGCCGCCCTGGAAGATTACCGGGCGCACGTCGACGCGCTTCGCGCGCAGCAGCTCCACGTCGTGCTCCATCTTGGCCGCGTCGTACCACTCCTCGCTGCTGCCGCGCCCCAGGAGCACCGGCGGGAAGCGGGAGAGGTCCTGCTGCTCCAGCTCCGGCGGCACGTCGCCGCCCAGCACGATCAGCCCGTGGCAGGCGTGGCCGGCCCCGGCCGCGGCGCGGTACGCCATCGCCGCGCCCTGGGAAAACCCCAGGTAGACGAGCCGCTCCGAGACCGGGAGCTCGCGCTTGACGCTCGCCACCACGCTCGCCACGTAGGCCACGTTGTCGTGGATCGCCCGCTCGCGGTCGAGGCTCGTCATCCAGCAGGCGATCACCTCGCCGGAGCGGTTGTAGAACGGGTGGAGCGCCTGCACGGCGCAGAGCACGCACCGGCCGGCGCCCGGGATGCGGCGCAGCTCTTCCAGGTGGCGCTCGGCGTTCTCGCCGTAGCCATGGAACCCCACCAGGAGCGGGGCGCCCTCGACGTCCGGCGGGGTCTCCAGGAGATAGCGTCCATGGATCGTGGCAGCCACCTGCCTCGGCTCGGCGGTAATACGGGTCGTCATGCGCGCTTCCTCTCCGCCTTGCGGTGCAGCGGGGCGGACAGCTCGTGCACCCGGTTCTCCAGCAGCGTGGCGAGCTCGCCGCGCGAAGCCGAGAGGTTCTCCTCGACCAGCCGCACCAGGGCGCTGCCCACGACCACGCCGTCCGCCACCGCGCCCACCGCCGCCACCTGGGCCGGCGAGGAGATGCCGAAGCCCACGGCGAGCGGCTGGTCGAGCTTCCTGCGCAGCCGCTTGACGTCCCGCACCAGGTCGGACGCCAGGGCGGTGCGCTCCCCGGTGACGCCGGTGCGCGAGACGTAGTAGACGAAGCCGGACGAGATGCGGGCCACCCGGCTCACCCGGTCGCGGGTGCTGGTGGGCGCCAGCAGGAAGATGGAATCGACCCCGTGCTCGCGCAGGCAGGGCACCAGCTCGCGCTCCCCCTCCTCGGGCGGCACGTCGACGCAGAGCACGCCGTCCACCCCGGAGGAGGCGGCCTGCTCGGCGAAATGCTCGATGCCGCGGGCATGGACCGGGTTGAAGTAGGTGAAGAGCACGATCGGGACGCCCAGCCGGTCCCGGTGCCGCGCCACCAGCTCCAGGATGTTCGAGAGCTTGGTGCCGGCGGCGAGCGCCCGCACCGTCGCCCTCTGGTTGGTCGGCCCGTCGGCGATCGGATCGCTGAACGGCACGC
>JBJMGZ010000716.1:0-4683 GCA_045807605.1 Thermoanaerobaculia bacterium
AAATGTCGAAGATGTCCGCGACCATCGCGGGCGACGACGGGACCTGGAAGAAGGAAGGGCTCCCGCAAGGGACCTACATGATCCGGATCGGCTCCTACAGCGGCGACACCTGGCTGCTTCAAGAGATCGAGCTGGACGCGAGCCCATCCCCCATGTTCCTGGATCTGGACGTGGTCAGGGTCGTCGGAACCGTCACTCTGGGCGAGAGCCCTCTTTCTGCCGTGCTCACCTTCGGAGGGCGCTTCGGAGCCCCGCGGATCAAGGCTCGATCCGACGAGGACGGGCACTTCGAGCTGGTATTGCCGAGGGCCGGAGAATGGATCGTCCATGTCGCTTCGGAGGCCCCGCCCATCATCCGGGAGGTTCCGAAGGTCCTGGTGGAGCCCAGGCCCGGGAAGGACGTGGCCGAGATCGAATTGAAGCTACCGGACACGTGGCTTCGCGGCCGGGTCGTGGATGAATCCAACAAGCGTGTGGCGGGAGCTATCGTCAACGTCAAGACCTCCGGAACAAAGGTCGAACCCCAGGTCCAAGGCCGGTCGGACGAGTCAGGCGAGTTCGAGCTCTTCGGTCTTCCCCCTGGCCCGATTCTGATCGGGGCTGATGCCGAAGGCGACCGGTCCTCGGATCGGATCACCGTCCAGCTTTCCGAAGGCAAAGACCCGGAACCCGTAGTGCTCAAGGTCAGGCAGCAGGTGCGGATCACGGGCACTGTCGTTACGGCATCGGGGCCGGTCACCGGGGCGAAGGTGAAAGCGGCGCCGGTGGGCGTGCCCTATTTCGGCGTGCGCACGGTGACGAGCGATGCCCAGGGCAAATTCGAAGTCTTCCTCCCTCCAGCCGCCCGGGAGATGTTCCTCGCCGTTGCGGCGCCCGGTTTCGCTTTTCGGATGCTACGTCTGCCCGTCACGAAAGAGAAAGAGATCACATTAGGCGTTGACCAGACCGCAGGAACCTTGATCCTGGAATCGGATGGCCCTCACGCGTCCACCGAGCCGGAGGACCCTTACGTCGTCATCGGCCACAAGGGATCTTTGGAGGCGCTGCCTCTCCTGAGCGCCTGGGCCATGATGTCGGGCGAGGTTCCTACCGGCCCGACCCGGTCCAGGATTCCGAACGTGGAGCCGGGCGATTATCGGGCATGCTGGGTGCTCCCCGCGGAGAGGGCCGGATTCGACCTGGGAGTCGTGCCACAGGGCCGGTGCGTGGACGGATTCCTGTCGCCGAATGGGGAGCTGACGCTGAAGTTGCCCAGCCCTCCGAACAAGGGACCGCGCCAGGCGACCGAGCGCGAAAGCTCCTGACTCGCCTTCACCCTTCGAACCGCAGTCCCGGGTTCCCCTCGGCCCGGCGCAGGTACGTGGACAGGTTGCGGGCCAGCTCGACCGTGGCCTGTTCCTGCTCGGCCGCCTGCTGGAAGAGGATCACGGCGGCGAGCGCCGGTTCGTGGACCCTCTGCGCCTTGAAAACCTCGACCACCTGAGCGGCGAGGCGCTTGACCTCGGCCGACCGCCCCTGCCGGAGATGGAGCTGGGCGAGATCCAGGCAGGCCCGGGCGGCGTCGAAGGCGATGCCGAGGCGGATCAGCTCCTCGGAAACGTGCTCCAGGTCGGCCACGGCTTTCTCGATGTCACCGAGCCCGGCCGAGATCAGCGCATCGAGCCAGCGCACCCGAAGAAGGTCCAGGCCGTTGCCGAGCTGAAGGGCGAGCCTCCTCACCTCGGGTAGAAGCTCCAGGGCTTCGCCGTAGCGGGTGGCGTTGCAGAGGTTCACCCCCGTGCTGAAGCGCACGATACAGAGAAGCCTGGGCTCTCTTCGGGGGTCGATCCGGGAGGCGGCCTTCTCCAGCATCTCGATGGCCTTCTCCCAGTCTCCCTTCTGCTCCAGGGTAACGGCCATCTGTAAGAGGATTCGCCCCTCGGCATGGCGGGTCCTGCATCCCGGCAGCGCCTCCTCCAGGAGCTGAAACGACTCGTCATAGCGCCCCTGGGACCGACGAAAGGAGGCTTTCAGGTCGAGCAGCCGGGTGCCGTCGAGGTCCAGGCCGGGACCGGCCGCGGCGCCCGCCTGCCAGAGCCGATCGGAACGAAGGAAGGCCTCTTCGGCCGCGGGGAAGTGCCCTTTGACCCGGAGGGCGTTGCCGAGGAACCCGCAGCAGAAGCCGCCCAGGCCGGCGCGCCGTTCGTCGTCTTCCGGCGTCAGCTCGGCCATGCGCGCGGCGAGCCGGGCGAGGTCGAGCGCTGCGTCCGCATCGTCGGCCGCCCTGGTCTCGCTCGCCAGAGCCGTCCGCTCCGCGAGCGCCCACGTCCGGTACGCCTCGTGCTCCTCGACCATCCGCCAGCGTTCCTCAGGTGTCCTCTTCGCCAGCTCCTGCCAGAGAGCCTCCGCCCTCGCCCGGGCTGCTTCGGCGAGGGAGGGGAGACGTTCTGCGGCGAAGGGCTCGGCCTCGATCAGGAAGAAGCTCTCCGCCATCCGGCCCATGCCTGCCGCCCCGGGCCGGTTTCTGGCTGCCCGGACCAGCTCGCGGAGGACAGGGAGCAACCCCAGGGCGCCATCGAGCGGCAGGCCGGCGGCAGAGACGAGCCGTTCCTGCGTCCTGCGCCGGGGAAGCTTCTTCGCCAGCTCGTAGGCGGAGATCCGGCTGCGCTTGATCCCGGAGGCTCTCGCCAGATCCTCCTGGATCCAGTGGCGCACGGAGCGAAGGAGGACGATCAGGAGGCCCACCGCCGCAGCTTCACCTCCCGGAAGCGGTTCGCCCTCCGGTCCGCCGGGCTCCCCGAGCGGTCGGAGCCTCTCCCGCACGAAGGGGAGGACGCGCCCGTGAAAAACCTCGGCCGCCGCCCGCCCGACCGCTGCGGCCCTCTTCCGCGCTCCGCTCCGTGCCTCTCTGGCCGGCCCCTTTGCCAGCCGGTAGAGGGCACGCAGGGCGGGCACCGCCTTCCGCGCCTCGGCCCAGGTGATCCCCACGGCGGCGGCAAACCGCCTCAGGGTGATCTCGGTCGGAGCGCTCCTCCACCGCTCGTAGAGAGAGATCTGGCTCTTTTGCACGCCCGAGGCCCTCGCGAGCTCCGCCTGGGACCAGTGCCGCAGGGAGCGGAGCAGGACGACCAGAAGGCCCAGCACGGCCTTCTCCTCTTCGGGTGGGCTCAGGCTCATGTCAATCCCCTCCTTGCAGGAGATGCAGGCGACGGGGCATCATGCGGGATTCTTCCCGCACCCTGACCTTATGGGGGCGCGCCCGCCCGGCCAATCCTGGCCGCGCCGGAGCCGCCCCCGCCAAGGAGCCCTCATGCTGCGCTCTTCGCTTCCACGAATCATCCTGGCCGCCGTCCTGCTCTTCGCCCTCTTCGTTCCAGGCGCCCTGGCCGAAGCCCCCGCCCCGACGCGAGCCGTCGTCTCCTGGATGGATCTGCTCGGCCGTGCCTGGGGAAGCCTCCAGAGCCTCTGGCAGGAGAACGGCTGCAGCATCGATCCGAGCGGCGGCTGCGCACCCCAGCCGAGCGCGGACAATGGATGCAGCATGGACCCGAACGGTCGTTGCGCTCCCCAACCGAGCGCGGACAACGGTTGCAGCGCCGACCCGAATGGTGGTTGCGGGAGCTAGCCTTCCGCCAACGTTCTCGGGCCGGGGCTCTACCGCTCGGCCCGACATTTTGCTCCCGGGCGTCTTCATGGCTCGAAGCGCAGGCCCGGGTTCCCCTCGGCGCGGCGCAGGTACGAGGAGAGTTGGCGGGCCAGCTCGATCGTGGCCCGTTCCTGCTCGGCCGCCTCCTGGAACAGGATCACGGCGGCGAGCGCCGGCTCTTGGACCCTCTGCGCCTTGAAGACCTCGACCACCTGCCCAGCGATTCGCGTGACCTCGGCCGCCCGCCCCTGCTGGAGGTAGAGTTGGGCGAGGTCCAGGCAGGCCCGGGCGGCGTCGAACGCGATGCCGAGGGCGATCAGCTCTCCCGCGACATACGCCAAGTCGGCGACAGCCTGTTCGACCCTGCCGAGCCCGGCCGAGATGAGCGCATCGAGCCAGCGAACCCGGAGGAGGTCCAAGCCGTTGCCGAGCTGAAGAGCAAGGCGCCGCACCTCGGGGAGGAGCTCCAGAGCTGCGCCGAAGCGCAAGGCGTTGCAGAGGTTCACCCCCATGCTGAAGCGCACGACCCAAAGGAGCCTGGGCTCTTTCCGGGGGTCGATCCGAGAGGAGGCCTGCTCCAGCATCTCAATCGCTTTTTCCCAGTCACCTTTCTGCTCCAGGGTGACGGCCATCTGGAGGAGGACTCGCCCCTCAGCATGTCGGGACCCACACCTCGCGAGCGCCTCCTCGAGGAGCTGAAACGACTCGTCATAGCGCCCTTGTGACCTGCGGAACGAGGCTTTCAGATCGAGCAGCCGGGTACCATCGAGGATCAGGCCGGGATCGGCCGCGGCGCCCGCCAGCCAGAGGCGGTCGGACTGAAGGAAGGCCTCTTCGGCCGCGGGGAAATCCCCTTTGACCCGTTGGGCGTTGCCGAGGAACCCCCGGCAGAAGCCGGCCACGCGGGAGCGCCACCCGGCGCCGCCCGGCGTCAGCTCGGCCACGCGCACGGCGAGCCGGGCGAGGTCGAGCGCCGCGTCGGCATCGTCGGCCGCCTTGGCCCCGCTCGCCAGGGCGAGGCGCTCCGCGAGCGCCCATGTCCGGTAGGCCTCGTACTC
>JBJMGZ010000717.1:0-12789 GCA_045807605.1 Thermoanaerobaculia bacterium
GGCTGCCGCCGGGGGCCGGGCCGCGGGAGTCGATCCTGGCGGTCAAGGAGACGCTCCGGGCCGTGCCCGGCCGCGGGCTCGGGTTTGGTCTCCTGAAGGGCCTGCTGCGCGAGCGCCTGTCGGTGCCGGAGCCCCAGGTCGCGTTCAACTACCTCGGCCGGTTCGACGCGCCCGCCGGCCCCTTCGCCTTCGCGCCGGAGGTGGTGCGCGGGACCGGGGGAGAGGCCGTGCCCGGCCGGCATCTCTTCGCGGTCGACCTCATGGTGCTGGACGACCGCCTGCGCGCCAGTTGGACCTGGGATCCGGGCCGCCATCTCCCGGCCACGGCCGAGCGGCTGGCGCGCGGCTTCCTCGCGGAGCTGGAGGCCCTGGCTGCCCACTGCCTCTCCGAGGCCGGCGGCTACAGCCCCTCCGACTTCCCGCTCGCGGGGCTCGACCAGGCGGCGCTGGACAGGTTGGACCGGGGGGTGGAGGACCTCTACCCCCTGGCGCCCTTGCAGGAAGGCATCCTCTTCCACAGCCTTTACCATCCCGGCGCGGACCCCTACCTGGAGCAGCTCACCGCCAAGCTCGAAGGGCCGCTCGACGCGCCCGCCTTCGCCGCCGCCTGGCAGCGGGTCGTCGAGCGCCATGCCGCGCTGCGCACGGCCTTTCTCTGGCAGGGCGTCGACCGGCCGCTGCAGCTCGTACGCCGCGAGGCGGAGCTCCCCTGGAGCGTGCAGGACTGGCGCGGAGAAGCCTGGTGGGAGGACCTCCTCGCGGCCGACCGCGCGCGGGGCTTCGACCTGAGCCGGGCGCCGCTCCTGCGCCTGACCTTGGTGCGCACGGACGAGCGCGGTCATCCCAGCCATCGCCTGGTCTGGACCTCCCACCACCTGATCTTCGACGGCTGGGGCTTCCCGCTGATCCTCTCGGAGGTCTTCGCCTTCTACCGGGACCCCGGGCTCCAGCTGCCCCCGGCGCGCTCCTACCGCGACTTCATCGCCTGGCTCGCGCAACGTGACGACTCTGACGCCGAGCGCCACTGGCGCGAGGCGCTCCGCGGCTTTGCCGAGCCCACCCCCGTGCCGTTCGATCATGCGGCCGGAGCGGGAGACCCCGTCGAGCGCAGCGTCACCTTGCCGGCAGGGGAGCTGGAGGCTCTCGCGCATCGCCTCCAGGTCACTCTCAACACCCTGGTGCAGGGAGCCTGGGCGCTGCTCCTGTCGCGCTACGCCCAGGTTTCGGACGTGGTCTTCGGCGCCGTGGTTTCCGGCCGCCCGGCCGAGCTACCCGGCGTCGAGTCGATCGTGGGCCTGTTCATCAACACGGTGCCCGTGCGCGTCACCATCCCCGAAGACGAGCCTTCCTCCGCCTGGCTGGCGCGGCTCCAGGAGGATCAGGTCGGCCTGCGCCAGCATCAATGGACACCCCTCTCCTGCATCCAGGCGCTCTCTGAAATCCCCGCGGGCGAGCCGCTCTTCGCGAGCCTCCTCGCGTTCGAGAACTACCCGGTCGATCCTTCCGTCTCCGCCCACCTGGGCGAGCTGCGGATCGTGGACGCCGAGCTCGACGAGCGCACCAACTACCCGCTCACCCTGACCGTCATGGCGCGCGGCGACCTCTCCATACGACTGGCCGCCGACCGCCGCTTCGAGCCGGCCATGGTGGAGCGGTTGCTGGCTCACCTGGGGAACCTCCTGAAGGCCCTCGCCGCCGACCCGGACGCCGGTACCGAAAGACCGCCGCGCGAGCTGCCCATGCTCTCCGAAGGCGAGCGCCGGCAGGTGCTGGTCGACTGGAACGACACCGCCGTCCCCTTCCCGGGCTGCTCGATCCCCGAGCTGTTCGCGGAGCAGGCGGCGCTGCGGCCCGACGCCGTCGCCGTGGAGCAGGGCGACGTGCGGCTCACCTACGGCGACCTTCAGGAACGGGCCGAGCGACTCGCCAGACATCTCCGTTTGCAGCCGGAGCAGAGAGTGGCCGTGCTGGCCGAGCGTTCTCCGGACCTGATCGTCAACCTGCTGGCCATCCTCCAGGCCGGCGGCGCCTACCTGCCGCTCGACCCCACGCATCCGCAGGAGCGCCGGGACTGGATGACGACGGACGCGGGTGCCATCCCGCTGACCCTGGAGGAGACGGAGTCGGAGCTGCCGCGCGTCCCTCCCGAGGCCCTCGCCTATGTCATGTACACCTCGGGATCGACCGGCACCCCCAAGGGCGTGGCGGTCACCCACCGCAACGTGGTGCGGCTGGTGCGCGGGGCCGACTACGCGGAGATGGACCATGCCTGGCTCCAGTTCGCCCCGGTCTCCTTCGACGCCTCCACCCTGGAGATCTGGGGACCGCTCCTCAACGGCGGCCGTCTCGTGCTCTTCCCCGGCCGGATCGGCTCGCTCGAAGAGCTGGCGCGGGTGATCGAGCGCCATGGCGTCACCTCCGCCTGGCTCACCGCCGGTCTGTTCCACGAGATGGTGGATGGCCGGCTGGACGGCCTGCGCCCCCTGCGCCAGCTCCTGGCCGGCGGCGACGTGATCTCGCCGGACCACGCCCGCCGCGTCCGCGAGGCCTACCCCGATCTCGCGCTGATCAACGGCTACGGTCCGACCGAGGGCACCACGTTCACCTGCTGCCATCGCATCCTTACGATGGAGGAAACCGTGGGGGAGACAGTGCCGATCGGCCACCCCATCGCCAACTCCCGGGCGTACGTGCTGGACGGCCGGCTCGACCCCCGGCTCGACCCAATCCCCGTGGGCGCCTGGGGGGAGCTGTACGCGGGCGGCGACGGCCTGGCCCGCGGCTATCTCGGCCGGCCGGACCTGACCGCGGAGCGCTTCGTCCCCGATCCCTTCGGTAGAAAAGGGGAGAGGCTCTACCGGACCGGCGACCGGGTCCGCTGGCGGGCCGACGGCACGCTGGAATTCCAGGGCCGGCTCGACAGCCAGCTCAAGATCCGCGGCTTCCGCGTCGAGCCCGGCGAGGCCGAGGCCGCGCTCCTGGCCTGCCCCGGCGTGTCGCGCGGCGCGGTCACTGTGATCGACAAGACCCTCGCGGCCTTCTGGGTGGGCGAGGCGCAGGCCGACGAGCTGCGCGCCCGGCTCCGCGAGCGGCTGCCCGAGGCCATGGTCCCCTCGATCTGGATGCCGGTCCCGGACCTGCCGCTGACCCCGAACGGCAAGGTGGACCGCCGCGCGCTCGCCGCCCTCGCTACGCCGTCCGGCGCCTCCGCGGTCGAGCGCGTGCCCCCGGACACGCCGCTGGAAGAGGACCTGGTCGAGGCGTGGGCCGCGGTGCTGGAGCGCGATCCCGCGGAGATCGGCATCCGCGACAACTTCTTCGACCTCGGCGGCCACTCGCTCCTCGCCACCCGGCTCGCGTCGCTGCTCCACTCGCGCCACGGCATCGACATGCCCATCCATCTCGTGTTCGACACGCGCAACCTCGCCGAGCTGGCCGACCGCATCCTGGAGCGCGAGCTGGGCGAGGCCGACGACGAGCTGCTGGCGAGCCTGATCGGGGAGATGCCCGCCGGCGACGGGATCGGCGGCATCCCGCGCCGGCCGGCGGACCTCGACCCTCCGGAGGCGATACCGGTCTCCTTCGCGCAGGAGCGCCTCTGGTTCCTCGACCGCCTGACGCCGGGCAGCCCGGCCTACAACATTCCCGTGGCCCTCCGGTTGTCAGGCGACCTGGACCTGCCCGGACTGGAGCGGGCATTCGCTGATGTCGTAGGCCGGCACGAGGCCCTGCGCACCACTTTCGCGGAGCGCGGCGGCACGCCGGTGCAGCGCATCGCGCCGCCCGCGGGCTGGACGATCCCCGTCGCCGATCTCTCCGGTCTGTCCGGCGCCCCCGACCCGGCCGGCGCAGCCCTCGAAGCCGAGCGCCTCGCCCGGGAGGACGCCCTGACGCCCTTCGACCTCGCCCGGGGACCGCTGCTCCGCACCCGCCTGCTGCGCCTCGCTCCCCGGGAGCACGTCCTGCTGCTCTGCCTCCACCACATCGTGGCCGACCTGTGGTCCATGGAGATCCTGATGAAGGAGGTGGCGGCGCTCTACGCCGGCCGGCCCCTGCCCGAGCTGCCGATCCAGTACGCCGACTTCGCGGTCTGGCAGCGGAAGCTGCTGGCCGGCGGGGCCCTCGAAGAGCAGATCGCCTTCTGGCGCGGGGAGCTGGCCGGCGCGCCGCCGGCCCTGGACCTGCCCACCGACCGCCCGCGGCCGGCCGTCCCGAGCCACCGCGGATCGATCCTGCCCGTGGCGTTCGGCCCGGAGCTGTCCGCGGCCGTGACCCGGCTCGGCCGCGAGCAGGGCGCCACCCCGTTCATGGTCCTGCTCGCCGCCCTGGGCGCGGTCTGCTCCCGCTGGTCCGGCCAGGACGACCTCGTGCTGGGCTCGCCGATCGCGAACCGGCAGCGCACGGAGCTCGAAGGGCTGATCGGCATGTTCGTCAACACCCTCCCCCTGCGGGTGCGGACGGCCGGCGGCCCCTCCTTCGCGCAGCTCCTGGGCCGCGTGAGGCGCACGGCCCTGGCCGCCTACGAGCACCAGGACGTGCCCTTCGAAAGGCTCGTGGAGGAGCTGCACCCGCCCCGCGATCACCGCACGGGGGGCCGCCACCCGCTGTTCCAGGTCATGCTCTCGGTGCAGAACGTCCGCCAGGAGCGGTTTGAGCTCCCCGGCCTGGTCCTGGAGTCGCTGGAGTCCGGCAGCACGATCGCCAAGTTCGACCTCACCCTCACCCTGTCCGAGGAGGACGGCAGGCTCGCCGGCAACGTCGAATGGGCCACCGACCTGTTCGACGCCGGGACGGTGGAACGCCTCGCCGGCGAGGTCCAGGCCCTGCTCGCCGCGGCGGCGGGAGCGCCGGAGGCCCCCCTGGCCGGGCTGCCGGTGCTCTCGGAAGGCGAAGCCCTCCAGCTCCGGCCCGCCGGGGAGCGACCCCAGCCACCCCAGCCATCCCAGCCACCCCACCCGATACCGCCGCGCAACCCGCTGGAGGAGAACCTGGTCGAAGCCGCCGCCGCGGCGCTCGGGCGCGATCCGGGCGCGATCGGCATCTTCGACAACTTCTTCGACCTGGGCGGCCACTCGCTGCTGGCCACCCGCTTCGTGTCCCAGCTCTACCAGCGCTGGGGGATCGACGTGCCGCTGCAGCTCGTCTTCGACGTGCCCCACCTCGCCGGGCTGGCCGATGCCATCCTGGAGCGCGAGCTCGGCCGCGAGCTGGGAGAAGCGGACGACGAGCTGATAGACAGCCTGCTGGCCGAGATGAAAGGAGACGAGTGACCACCGACCGCCTGGCCGGGCTCTCCCGCGAGCAGCGGGCCGCCCTCTTCGAGCAGCTCCGCAAGCGCAAGGAGCGTGTCGACTCGCCTCCGGACCGCATCCCGCGCCGGCCGTCCGGGATGGAAGCCATCCCTGCCTCCTATGCCCAGGAGCGCCTCTGGTTCCTCGACCGCCTGGCGCCGGGCGGCGCGGCCTACAACATGCCGCTCGCCCTGCGCATCCGGGGCGACGTGTCGCCGGCCCGGCTGGAGAGCGTCCTGAGCGGCCTGGTGCGCCGGCACGAGACCCTGCGCACCACCTTCGGCGAGCGCGACGGCCAGCCGGTCCAGCTCGTCGCTGCGCCCGGACCCTGGACCCTGCCGCTCGTGGACCTCTCGGCGCTGTCTGCCGCAGACCGGGACGCCGAGTCGCGGCGCCTGGCCCGGGAGGACGCGGACCGGCCGTTCGACCTCCAGCGCGGGCCGGTCCTGCGCGCCACCCTGCTGAGCCTCGACGCCCGGGATTGCGTCCTCCTGCTCACGCTCCACCACATCGTGTCCGACGGCTGGTCCATGGGCGTGCTCGTGCACGACATCACGGCGCTCTACGGCCGCTCTCCGGTTGATCCCGACGGGCCTTCGCCCTTGGCCGATCTCCCCATCCAGTACGCCGACTTCGCGGTCTGGCAGCGCGGCTGGCTCACCGGCGAGGTGCTGGAGCGCCAGGTCTCCTACTGGCGCGAGCGTCTGGAGGGCGCGCCGGCCCAGCTCGACATCCCCACGGACCGGCCGCGCGGCGCGGCCCAGACCTTCCGGGGCGCGAGCCTCAACCTCCCCTTCGGCGCGGGCTTCGGCCAGGGGCTGGCGCAGCTCGCCCGGCGCTTCGAAGCCACGCCTTTCATGCCGCTCCTCGCCGGGTTCCAGGCGCTGCTCGGCCGGCTCTCCGGGCAGCAGGACCTCACGGTCGGCTCGCCCATCGCGAACCGCAACCGCGCCGAGATCGAGCCGCTGATCGGCTTCTTCGTGAACACCCTCGTCATGCGCGGCGACCTGAGCGGCGATCCGGCTTTCGGGGAGCTGCTGGGGCGGGTGCGCAAGAGCACGCTGGAGACCTACGCCCACCAGGACCTGCCGTTCGAGCACCTGGTGCAGAAGCTGCGGCCCGAGCGGCACCTCGCCGTGACGCCGCTCTTCCAGGTCGTCTGCGCCATGCAGAACGCGCCCGTGGGACGCATGGACCTCCCCGGCCTCACGCTCGCGCCCGTGGACCTCGTGCCCACCACGACCCGCTTCGACCTGGAGCTGCACGGCTGGGAGATGGAGGACGGCCTGCTCGCCCAGGTCGCCTACAGCACGGAGCTCTTCGACGCCGCGACGGTCCGCCGGCTGGTCGGCCAACTGGAGACCCTGCTCCGCGCCGCCATGGCCGATCCCGCCAAGCGCCTGTCGGAGCTGCCCCTGCTCGCCGAAGCCGAGCGCCACCAGCTCCTGCGGGAGTGGAACGACACGGCTGTTCCGGAAGGGATCGTCGGCCTGATCTCGGCGCACGACCCTGCCGCGCCCGCCGTCGTTCAGGGCGGTACGGTGCTCGCCTACGGCGAGCTGCTGGACCGTGCCTCCCGCTTGGCGGCCGAGCTGCGGTCGCTCCCCCTGGACAGGCCGGTCGGCCTCTGCGTCGAGCGCTCGCCGGAGCTGGTGATCGGTGCCCTCGCGGTGCTCTGGGCCGGAGGCGCGTACCTGCCGCTCGATCCCTCCTACCCCGAGGACCGCCTGGCTTTCGTGGCGCGGGAGAGCGGCATGCCCGCGCTCCTCGTCCGCGGGGAGGGCATCCCCTCCTGGGCCGGGGACACGCGCGTGATCCGCCTGGACCTGCCCACCCCCGCCGAGCCGGTCGAGCCGGCCGAGCCGGACGTTGCCTATGTGATCTACACCTCGGGATCGACCGGCCGGCCCAAGGGCGTGCAGGTCCCGCGCGCCGGTCTCGCAAGCCTGGTGCGCTGGCACCTGAAGACCTACGGGGTGACCGCGGACGACCGCGCCACGCTCGTGGCCTCGCCGGCCTTCGACGCCTCCGTCTGGGAGATCTGGCCCTACCTCGCGGCGGGCGCGAGCCTCCACATCCCGGACGAGGAGACCCGGCTCGACCCCGGCCGTCTCCTGGAATGGATGGCCGCCGAGGGCATCACGATCGCCTTCCTGCCCACCCCCCTGGCCGAGCAGGCGGTGGAGGCGCAGATGCCCGAGGGGCTGCGCCTGCGCGCCCTGCTCACCGGCGGCGACCGCCTCCAGAGGGCTCCGCGCCGGCCGCTGCCGTTCGCCCTGATCAATCACTACGGCCCGACCGAGAGCAGCGTGGTCGCGACCTGCGCCCCCGTGGAGCCCTTCTCGACCCGGCCGCCCTCGATCGGCAGGCCGATCGCCGGCACCCGCGCCTACGTGGTCGATGCGCGGCTCGATCCCGTGCCCATCGGCGTCCCCGGCGAGCTGCTCCTGGGAGGCGCCGGCCTGGCCCGCGGCTATCTCGGCCGGCCGGACCTGACCGCCGAGCGCTTCGTGCCCGATCCTTTCGCAACGGGTGGAAGGCTGTACCGCACGGGCGACCTCGTCCGCCTGCTGCCGGACGGCGAGCTCGACTTCCTCGGCCGGGTGGACACCCAGGTCAAGCTGCGCGGCTTCCGCATCGAGCTGGGGGAGATCGAGAGCGCGCTCCTGCGCCATCCCGAGGTGCGCGAGGCGGTCGCAGCCCTGCGCGGCGACCGCCTCGCCGCCTACGTGGCCGTCCGTCCCGACGTGGATACCGGCGAAATCTCGGAGCACGTCTCGCAGTGGCAGACGCTCTACGACGAGACCTACGCCCGCAGCCAGGCAGAGGACACGACGTTCGACATCGAGGGCTGGAACAGCAGCTACACCGGCCAGCCCATCCCCGCGCCGGAGATGCGCGAGTGGGTGGAGGGCACGGTGGACCGCATCCGCGCTCTTCATCCGCGCCGTGTCGTGGAGGTCGGCTGCGGCACCGGCCTGCTCCTCTTCCGCGTGGCGCCGGAGACCGAGCGCTACGTGGCCTCCGACTTCTCCCGAGTGGCGCTCGAAGGCATCCGCCGCCGGCTGGACGGCCTGCCCCAGGTGCTCTTGCGGCAGGCCGAGGCGGAAGACTGGACCGGCGTGCAGCCCGGCGAGGCCGACCTGGTCGTCCTCAACTCGGTGGTCCAGTACTTCCCGGGAATCGACTACCTGGTGCGAGTCCTCGAAGGGGCCGTGAAGGCCGTGGCGCCCGGGGGAGCGGTCTTCGTGGGAGACGTGCGCAGCCGGCCGCTCCTGGCAGCCATGGCCGCCTCCGTCGAGCTGTTCCAGTCGCCTTCACGGCCCGTCGAGGACCTGCGCCGCCGGGTGCGGCGGCGGGTGGCGGACGAGGAGGAGCTGGTCGTCGATCCCGCGTTCTTCCTCGCCTTCGCGAAGCGGGTTCCGGGCGTGGGCCGGGTGGATCTGCGGGTCAAGCGGGGGCGGTGGCACAACGAGCTGACGCGGTTCCGGTACGACGTGGTGATGCATGTGGGAGCCGTGCAGGGCGTGATGAATCACGCCCCTGCAAGCAAGCGCTTGTCTTGGGAGACCGATCGGGACTTGCTTGTAGGGGCGACATTCATGGCGCCCGGGGAGGGGGAGGCTCCCGAGACCCTCATCCTTTCCGGTCTCCCCAACGCCCGCCTGGCCGAGGCCGGCGTCCACGAGCTCCTCGGCCGCGACGCGCCCGGCTCCGCGATCGACCCCGAAGACCTCTGGCTCCTGGGCGACCGTCTCGGCTACGACGTGGAGCTGACCCTCGATCCCGCGGACCCCTTCCGCTTCGGCGCGCTCCTGCGCAAGCGGGGGAGCGCGGCGCCGTTCCCTGCGATCGATCTGCCGGAGACAGCCGACCTTCCCTGGAGCGCCTTCGCCAACGATCCGCTCGCCGCGAAGACGGCCCGGCGGCTCGCCCCGGAGCTGCGCCGCTTCCTCCAGGCCGAGCTGCCGGACTACATGGTGCCGTCCTCCTTCGTGCTCCTCGACGAGCTGCCGGTCACCCCGAACGGCAAGGTGGACCGCGCCGCCCTGCCCGAGCCCGAGCCGCCCCGCGCCGAAGAAGGCACGCCGCCGCGCACCGAGCCGGAAACCCGGATGGCCGCGATCTGGAAGGAGGTGCTCGGCGTCGAGGAGGTCCGGCTGGAAGACAACTTCTTCGACCTCGGCGGCCACTCTCTATTGGCCACCCAGCTCGTCTCGCGAGTGCGCGCCGCGTTCGGCATCGACCTCCCCCTGCGCCGCCTCTTCGAGCGGCCGACCCTGGGCGAGCTGTCCGCGACGCTCGCCGGCGAGGCCCCGGTCGCGGTCTCTTCGCTCGGCGCCCCCCGGCGGGAGCGGCGGACGGAAGCCCCGCTCTCCTTCGCGCAGGAGCGCTTCTGGGTCTTCGGCCGCAACCGCAACACGGCCTACAACGTGCCGTCGCCCGTGCGCATCCGCGGGCCGCTCGACTCCCGGGTGCTGGAGCGCTGCTTCCAGGAGGTGCTCCGCCGCCACGACTCCCTGCGCACCCGTTTCCTGGAAAGGGACGGCGTGCCGGTGCAGGTGGTCGATCCCCCCGGCCCCTGGACGCTGCCGCGGATCGACCTCGAAGGGCTGCCCGGACCCCGCCGCGAAGCCGAGGCCCTGCGGCTGGTGAAGGACGACACGCAGCAGCCGTTCGACATCGTCCGCGGACCGCTCCTGCGAGTGTCCCTGGCGCGGCTCGCGGACGACGATCACGTGCTGATCCTGGACTGCCACCACATCGTGATGGACGGCTGGGCCATGACGCTCCTGGTGAGCGAGCTGATGCGGCTCTACCAGGCGTTCGCTGCCGGGGAGCCCTCGCCGCTGCCCGAGCTGCCGGTCCAGTACCCGGACTTGGCGGTCTGGCAGCGCGAGCGCACCTCGCCGGCCGAGGTCCGGGAGCGGCTCGACTGGTGGAAGAAGACGCTCGCCGGCGCGCCGCGCCTCTGGACCTTCCCCACGGACCGTCCGCGCCCGGCCGAGGCGAGCCATCGCGGCGCCTGGGTCCACCGCACGCTCTCCCCGGACCTGACCGCCCGTCTCCGGGACCTCGGAGTCGCCGAAGGCGCCTCGCTCTACATGGTCCTGCTCGCCGGGTTGTCGCTGGTGGTCCAGCGCTGGAGCGGCCAGGACGACGTGGTGCTCGGCTCGCCGCTCGCGGGTCGCCAGCAGCAGGAATCCGAGGGCATCCTGGGCGTCTTCCTGAACCTGCTCCCCATGCGGGTGAGCCTCGCGGGGAGCCCGACCTTCGCGGAGCTGCTGCGGCGCGCCCGCCAGACCGCGCTCGACGCCTTCACGCACCAGGAAGTCTCCTTCGAGCAGCTCCTCGAAGCGCTGGGCCTCGAGCGCGAGCCCTCGCACTACCCGGTCTTCCAGGCGACGCTCAACGTGATGAACTTCCCGCGCATGGAGGGGGAGCTGCCCGGGAGCCTCCGGGTCGAGCGGATCAACGTGGGGGAGTCGGGCTCCAAGTACGACTTCACGCTCTACGGCACGGAATCGGAAGAGGGGCTCTTCCTGAACCTGCTCTACGCCGCGGACCTCTTCGATCCGCCGCGGATGGAGGCGTTGCTGGACCGTCTCCAGGCGGTGCTGGAGCTGGCGGTGGAGCATCCGGACACCCCGATCGACCGCTTTCCCGTCCAGTCGCCGGCGGATGTGATAGCCTAGGGATGTTCGAGGCGGGGTCTCTTGATCCCGTTTCCGCCCGGCGGCCTCTCCGAGACGCGCAACCCGGAGAGCCCCCGGGCGGTACATCGAGCCACCCTCCAAGTCCCCATCGTCTAGTGGTCAGGACTCTGCCCTTTCAAGGCAGCAACACGGGTTCGAATCCCGTTGGGGATACCAACTGATTCTGAATCAGTTATACAAATTTGGTCGACCCCAGGCGGGTCGGGCCATCAACGGACCATTTTTCGATGCGTTTTCGACCCAAGCGAAGCCTAGGCCAACCGGCGCACGGCGAGCGGGCGGACTTGCGCGATTCGCTCGCAGTCTCGGTCGACGTGAACGACACCGAGCCCGTGGTGCAAGGCAGTGCAAGCGATGAGGAGATCCGGGATCGGCGTTCGGTGCCACATGCCGTGGTGATGAGCCAAGTCCCGCTGGAGATCGTGAGCGCGCTCGAACAGGTCGGGAGGCGTGGCGATGATTTCGAAGGTGTCGCGCAGGGCGGCTTCGAGGGCGTCATAGTCTTGGGCTGAGCGTGCCGAGTAAAGCTGCTCAAGCTCACCGACCGGGCAGAGAAAGAGGGAGCCCGCCAACTCGGCGAGCTGCGCCCCTACTTTCTCGTCGCCGCTGCGCGCGGCGGCGCTCTTGTCGAGGAGCCAACCCCTTACCGCCACATCTCCTCCGAGGCAAGCACGGCGACATCTACGCGCAGGCTCAACTGCTCCAGGTAGCGCCGCTGCTTCGCGGCCCGGCGTGCGCGTTCTGTTTCGGGACCGGCGGCCACGCGGCGCAGCGCTTCCTCGACGGTGGCTCGCGCTGTGGCCTCACCCAGCACCATCTTGGCTCGGTTAAGCAGGTCGTCATCGATCTCGATCGTGGTGCGCTTGATCATAGGAGGATCTTACCCCACCGCGAGGGCGGGCGGTGCCCTGGGCACCGCCCGGATCTCCTCAAGCCGCCATCTCTGCCCGGCGGTAGGCATCCATCCGGCGCAGAAAATTCTCTAAGTCCGAGAAAGAGTTCGAACTCGTCCACCTTGGGGATACCAGAGTAGACTAGGGCTATGAAGAAAGGAACCACGCTCTCTCAGCGGACACGTCGTCTGGAGGTTGCCGAGGCCAAGCCGAAGTGGTCGGAGGTGGTGCGGGAAGCGGGACAAGGTCCCACGGTCATCCACAGCCGCGGGAAAGATCTCGTCGTGGTGCTGGCGATTGAGGACTACGAACGGCTGGCGGCCGACCAGCAGGCTCCCAAGGCCGGCGGTGCCGCGTTCCTGCAGCGGGTCGAAGCTCTGAAACAGCGCCTCGGCGGCGGCGTCGAAGACTTCGAGCCCGCGCGCCTCGATTTCGTGCCGTCCCAACCCTTCGCGAGAAGAACAACGGGGCGTGGGTGATTCGCTACCTGCTCGATACAAACGTCATTTCAGAAACGACGCGACCGAACCCGTGACGGTCGGGACCTCGGGGAGCCCGGGAAGAGCGGCTTCCAGGTCGCGCTGGAATCAGATTCAGTGGACCTCGGAAGACTTCGGACAGACTCGAATTGGAATTCAGGGCACCCGGAGAGACCTCGAGCGCACTCGACCTGAGATCGAGCCCACCCACACTGACTTCGAGTGCACCCGACCTGAGATCGAGCCCACTCACACTGACTTCGAGTGCACCCGACCTGAGATCGAGTCCACTCCAACTGGCTTCGAGCGCACTCGATTCGAGATTGGCTCCATTCGATTGAATCCGAGTGGACTCGTTTCGAGATCCAGTCGACCCGATCTGATTCCGGGTGCACTCGATTCCAGATCC
>JBJMGZ010000718.1:0-6281 GCA_045807605.1 Thermoanaerobaculia bacterium
TAGCTGGGGCAGTCGTGCCTGGTCCATGGCAAGGCGGCGTCAATCACGTTCCCCCTCTCCCGGGCGGGGGCATGGGTGGGAACGGGAGAGGGGGCCAGGGGGTGAGGTCCTACCCTTCCGAGCTATCCAGCCGCTCGCGCCGCAGCGAGGCGATCGCGCCCAGCAGCCCGGCCCCGCCGCCGAGGAGCACCAGGAACGCGGCCTGGCCCGGGGTGAGGAACCCGGTGGTGAGCACCGAGGCCGCCAGCGATGCCGCCCGCCGTGCCGCCGCGGCCTCGTAGAGCAGGTAGAGCCCGCCGGTGGCGAGCCCGCCGCCGATCAGCCCCTGGAGCAGCCCCTCCGTGTAGAAGGGTCCGCGGATGTAGAACTCCGTGGCGCCCACCAGCCGCAGGATCGAGATCTCCTCCTGGTGCAGGAACGCCGTCAGGCGGATCACGCTGCCGGTGGTGAAGATCGCCGCTCCCAGCAGCACGCCGGCCAGGGTCAGCCCGATCCCCCGCCCGAGCGCCACCAGGGTCTCCAGCTGGCCGAGCCACTCGCGGTCGTCGTCCACCATCTCGACCTCGGCCCGCCGCCGCCAGCCCTCGATCCACGACTGCACCTCGGCGCCGCGCGCAGCCGGATCCTTGAAGCTCACCTCGATCGACGGCGGCAGCGGCTCCTCCTCCCAGCCCTCGACCAGGTCCGAGAGGCCGGGGAAGGTGTCGCGGAACCGCGCCCGCGCCGCCGCCGAAGACACCGCTTGCGCCGACGCCACCCAGGACGCCCGCCTCGCCTCGGCCGTCAACCGCGCCAGCACCGGCTCCGGCGTGGCCGGCTTGAGATAGACCACGATCCGCATCTCCCGGCGCCAGCTCTGGACCGAATCCAGGAGGTTGCGGCTGGCGAGCAGGAACGCGCCGCCGAGCAGCAGGCTGACCGCGATCGTGAGGATCGCCACGAGGCTCGTCTTCCAGCCCCGCAGCAGGTTCACCAGGGCCTCGCGGAGGAAGTAGGCGACCGCTCCGAGCAGCGTCATGGCGCCGGCTCCTGCGGTTCCGTTTCCGGGGTAGACAACCGCGGCGGTCCGCTCCCCTCGAGCTCGACGTCCGCGGCGAGCTGCCCCTTGTCGAGCGTGATCACCCGCTTGCCGATGCGCTGGATCAGATCGCGGTCGTGGGTGGCGAGGATCACCGTGGTGCCGCGCAGGTTCACCTCCAGGAACAGGCGCAGGATCTCCCAGGACAGGTCGGGGTCGAGGTTGCCGGTGGGCTCGTCCGCGATCAGGATGTCCGGCTCGTTGATGAGCGCCCGGGCGATGGCCACGCGCTGCTGCTCGCCGCCGGAGAGCTCGGGCGGAAAGGCGTTCAGGCGATGGGCGAGCCCCACCCGGCGCAGCGCCTGGAAGGCGAGCTGCTTCTGGGTCTTCAGGTCCTGGCCCAGGATGCGCGGCAGGTAGGTGACGTTCTCGAACACCGTCTTGCGCGCGATCAGCCGGAAGTCCTGGAAGACCACGCCGATCGTGCGCCGGAGATAGGGGATCTTGCTGCGCGGAATCGAGGCCACGTTGCGGCCGTTGACCACGATCTGCCCTTCGGACGGGATCTCCTCGCGGAAGATCAGCCGCAGAAGCGTCGTCTTGCCCGCGCCGCTCGCGCCGGTCAGAAAGACGAACTGCCCGCGCGGGATCTCGAAGCTGACCTCGTGCAGCGCGGGCTCCTGGTTGCCCGGGTAGCGCTTGCTGACCTGGAAGAACTGGATCAAGGCTAAGGTGTTTCTATGTAGGGGAGGGGCTCGCCCCCTCCCGGGCGGGGGCAAGCCCCTCCCCTACATTACTGCCTGAAGTGAGCATTGGGATCAAGGGACTGTTTCGCTCTCCAGCGCCTGCCGGAGAAGCTGCTGCACGACCTTGGGGTCCGCCCTGCCGCCCGACCGCTTCATCACCTGTCCTACCAGGAAGCCCATCACCTGCACCTTGCCCGACCGCACCTGGCCGACCTGGGCGGGGTGGGCCTCGATCACCTCGTCGATCCAGCGCTCGATCTGCGAAGTGTCGCTCACCTGCCCCAGGCCGAGGCGCTCCACCGCGGCCGCGGGCTCCTCGCCCGACTGCCAGACGGCGGCGAAGACCTCCTTGGCCGCGCTGTTCGAGATCCGGCCCGCATCGACCAGGCCGACGATCGCGGCGAGGCGTTCCGGCGGAAGTATCTTCCCCAAGCCAAGGTGGTCGATCCCGATCCTGCGCTCCTTGACCTCGCGCAGCACCTCGCCCATGACCCAGTTGGCGATCCCCTTGGGGTTTCCCGGAAGCTCCGAGGCCGCGGCTTCGAAGTAGTCGGCGAGCTCGCGCGACGAGGTGAGCACGCCGGTATCGGCAGGCGCCAGGCCATACCGGGCCGTCATCCGTCTGCGCCGCTCCCAGGGCAGCTCCGGCAGAGCGGCGTGCACGGCTTCGATGCGCTCCGCGCTCAGAACCAGGGGGGGCAGGTCGGGCTCGGGGAAGTAGCGGTAGTCGTGCGCCTCCTCCTTGCTCCGCAGGAGCCGGGTGACGCCGGTGTCGGCGTTGAAGCTGCGCGTCTCCTGCGCCACGCGGCCGCCCGCTTCGAGGAGCTGCACATGGCGGCCGATCTCGTGCTCGATCGCCCGCGCCACGTTGCGGAACGAGTTCAGGTTCTTGACCTCGGCCTTGGTGCCCAGCTGCGTCTCGCCGCGGCGGCGGACGGAGACATTGGCATCGCAACGCAGGCTCCCCTCCTCCATGTTGGCGTCGCTCGTGCCGGTGTAGAGCAGGAGCTGGTGGAGGGTCTGCAGGTAATCCGCGGCCTCGGCGGCGCTCGACATGTCCGGCCGGGAGACGATCTCGACAAGGGGCACGCCGCAGCGGTTGAAATCCACCAGGCTCTGGCCGGGGAGCGCGCCGCCGCCCGGCGCTTCGTGGAGGAGCTTGCCCGCGTCCTCCTCCAGGTGCAGGCGCTCCAGGCGCACGCTCTTCTCGTGCTGGGTCAGGGGCAGAAGGCCGCCGTCGGCGAGCGGCCGGTCGAACTGGCTGATCTGGTAGCCCTTGGGCAGGTCGGGGTAGAAGTAATTCTTGCGCGCGAAGACCGAGCGCGGGCGCAGGTCGCAGCCGAGGGCGAGCGCCAGGCGCGCGGCGAGGTCGACGGCCTGCCGGTTGATCACGGGCAGCGTGCCGGGATAGCCCAGGCAGACCGGGCAGACGAGCGTGTTCGGGGGCGCGCCGAACCGGTTCGGGCAGCGGCAGAACAGCTTGGTCTCCGTCAGGAGCTGGACGTGGACCTCGAGCCCGATGACCGCTTCGTACTCGGGATGCATACGGGCGGCTAGTCTAGCGCAGAACCGGCATGAGAGCTGCATCCCAGTTTCGGATGAGTAGCTGGGCTTGGAGGTATGTCCAACATGAGCAGTATCGACGAGGCGGAGCGCGAGTTGGAGAAGGTGGAAGAAGTGCTCGCCATGGCGGATCGCGCCATCCACATCTCGCGCCTGGAACAGGAGAGAATTTCAGCCGATCTGCCTGCACCCGAACCGGCGCAGGCTGAATTGAGCGGCGCGGCTGTCGAACGGACATAGCTTGTCAAGGGCGCTTCCCAAGCGATAACCGCTTCTGCAGGAGCTGCCGCCGCTTCTTGTCCAGCAGCGTTGGCGTGATGAGAAGCAATGGCGGCTTGCCGGGAAGCGACGGCAGCTTGCGGAGAAGCCGCGGCAGCTTGTAGAGAAGCGGCCTCTGCTTATCGGGAAGCCGCGGCAGCTTGCCGGGAAGCCGCGGCAGCTTGTGGAGAAGCGGCCTCTACTTACCGGGAAGCGAGGGCGCCCTGCTCTCGGTCTGCGAAGCGCGCGCGGCGGTGAGGAGGGCCAGCTCGGCCAGCTCCAGGGCCTCTTCCCCGCCGCCGGCCGCGGCTTCGGAGATCACTTTGGCGACGGCGGCCCAGCTCCGGCAGGCATCCTGGGGCGCGTTTTCGATGTGCTTCCAGCGCTCGGCGAGCGGGTAGCGCTCCAGCGCCGACCAGATCTCCCGGGCCTCTTCCCACAGCTCCCCGGCCGCCGGCGGCTCCGGCTCTGCTTCCTCCTCGATCAGCAGCGGCATCAGCGCCAGGAGCGAGGTCTCCAGGAGCGCGCGGTCCACGGGCTCGCCCGGGCGCCGGTCCGCGGCTCCGAGCACGGCGGTGAGGAAGCGGGTCAGGTGTGCCACCAGGTGCCATTCGAGGCCGGCGACCCGCGCCATCCTCTGGAGCACCTCTTCCGGCGGCGCCTGCAGCCCCAGCTCGTAATCGGAGACGGTCGTCTGGCTCAGCCCGCACTTGCGCCCGAATTCCGTCTGATTCAGGCTCGTCCTGGCGCGCAGCAGGATCACGACCAGCCGCAGAACCTGGGGATCTCCTCTTTCCGCCATGTCAAGCGTTCTCCTGTGTCAGACTTGGGGTAAGGTCTTTTGGTCCACTTTTTTCTCGGGGAGCCGCCCCCGCGGTCACGGCGACCGCGGCCGGAGCGCTCTGGAGGGAGCCCGTCATGTCCAGCCGTCCGTTCTCGCGCAAGGTCGCCGTGCTCGTCGTCTTCGCCATTCTTGCCCTTCCCTGGGTCTCGGCCGCCGGTCCCCGGCAGGAGGAGGTCCGGCCCAGCCTCCTCGAACAGGTCTGGAGCTTCCTTACGAGCGCCTGGAGCGAGAGCGGCATCGACCAGCCCGAGCCGCCGCCGATCATGGACGAGGGTTGCCGTATCGATCCCAACGGCGGTTGCAGCTCCTAGTCCCGCAAGGGAGGGGCCATGCGCCTCACTCTCTCGATTTCGGCGATGGTCTGCCGCGTCAGCTCCACGGTGGCGGCCTCCTGCTTCGCTGCCTGGCAGAACAGGTTGAGGGCGACGAGCGCCTCGCGGTGGATCTTCTTCGAACGGAAGACCCAGGCGAGGCCGAGCGCCATCTCCCGCACCTCTGCCGGGCAGCAAGCCTCCAGCTTGAGCACGGCCAGGTCCAGCACTGAAAGAGCGGCGTCGTAAGGGAGGCGGCGCTGCGTGAAATCGCCCCACACCTGCTTCAGCCGCGTCATGGCTTGCGGCTTCCGGCCCTGCCCGGAGAGAGCTTTCGCTTCCAGCCAGAGCACGCGGGTCAGGGAGAGGGCGTCACCCTGCTCGAGAGCCATCGTCCGGACTTCCGGCACCAGGACCGACGCCTCTTGAAAATGCTCGATGCGGAGGAGGTTGTCGGCCCGGTTGAACCGGAGCGCAAAGAGGAGCTGCGGATCCTGTAATCCTTCGATGACGGGCGCAGCTTCGTCCAGGACTTGAAGGGCGCCCTCCAGATCCTCCATCTGCTCCAACACGTTTGCCTTTTGCAAGAGGATGTGGCCGGCAGCCCACCTGTCGCCCTGACTTCGATCCCAGGCCAGGTCGAGCCGAGCCAGGGCCTCCGGAAAGCGGTGCTGCTCCCGGCGTAGCGAGGCTTCGAGGGAGTACAGCCGCCATTCGGGAAGCAAGCCGGAGTCGGCTCCGGCAGTCCAGAGGTCCCAGGCTCGGACGAAACTCTGGTCAGCGGCGTCCCAATCGTTGCCGACCCGATGCGCATTGCCGACATGCCCCCAGCAGAACCCTGCCACCCGGGAGCGGAAGCTCGGCGCCCCAGGGATGCGCCCGGCGATGAAGAGAGCGAAACAGGCCAGCTCCAGGGCCTCCTCGGCGCTGTCGGCTGCCGCCCGGATCGAGGCCAGGCACAACCGCTCGGCCATCGCCCAGGTGCGGTACCGCGGAAAGATCTCGACCAGCTCCCGCCGCCTCGGCGGAGAAGCCTTCTGAAGGCCGCACCACAGCCGCTCGGCCTCCTTCCGGGCCGCGCTTGCCTTGCGCCCCTTCTTCCAACGGATCAGCTCGGCGCGGACCTCCTCCAGCACGCTCCGCAACATGGCCAGGCAGGTGCGGTCGATCCAGCCCAGATCCCGCCCGTCCAGCGCCACCGGAGAAGGCGGCTCCTCCGGCGGCAGATGCTTGATCAGGGGATGGATCGCGAGCAGGAAGTCCGCCGCCTCGGACGTCTGGTCGATCGGCTCCACCCAGGACACCAGCAGATCGCGGGACATCTCCCTGTCCCCGCGCTCGCACTTGCCGAGCAGCGTTTCGTCGGCATGCCCCAGCCGCGCCGCATGCTCCTTCCGGGTCACACCCATCGCCTCACGCAGGTACTTCAGGGCCAGGGCCTCCGCGGGGAGATCCTCATCCTCCATCGCATCCACGCTCGCTTTCTGAAACAGCCGATGCCGGGATTCTATCACCCCACCCCCCGGTCAAGGGCCCCCGAA
>JBJMGZ010000719.1:0-3226 GCA_045807605.1 Thermoanaerobaculia bacterium
TCGGAGAGGCACCGGGCCGGGTCCTGGGCCACTCCCGCGTACAGGGTTGCGAACCGCGCGGCCATACGCAACGCCGTCGCCCGTTCGAACAGGTCGGTGGCGTACTCCAGGCGCACGCGCAGCCGGCCTCCGGCCCGGGAGATGGACAGGGTCAGGTCGAGCTTCGCGGTGTCCGTGCCGAGGTCGAGCTGCTCGATCTCCAGGCCAGGGAGGCGGAGCTGCTCGTCTTCCCCCTCGCGGTAGCTGAAGAGCACGTCGAACAGCGGATTGCGGCCCAGGTCGCGCTCCGGCTGGAGCTCTTCGACCAGCTTTTCGAACGGCAGCTCCTGATGGGCGACCGCGCCCGCGACCTCGCTCCGCACACGGTCCAGGAGGTCGGGGAAGGCGGGATCGCCGCCGAGGTGCGCGCGCAGCACCAGGGTGTTGAGGAAGAGGCCGATCAGCGGCTCCAGCTCGGCGGGGCCGCGGCTCGTCGCCGGTGTGCCCACGGCCACCTCGTCGCCCCCGGTGTGATGCCGGAGAAAGACGAAGAAGGCCGCGAGCAGCACGGTGAAGAGCGAGGTCCCGCGGCTCCGCGCCAGGGCTTCGAGCGGCTCCAGCACCTCGGCGGGCAGCTCGAAGACGAGATGGTCGCCGCGATAGGTCTGCACCGCCGGCCGCGCCTGATCAACCGCGAGGCGCGGCAGGCCGGCCACGCCGGCGAGGCGCTCGCGCCAGTAGGCGAGAAGGCTCTCCAGGACGGCGCCGCGCAGGTTCCGCACCTGCCAGCCGGCGAAGTCGCCGTACTGGAGCGGCAGCTCGGGCAGGGGTGCCCCCGCGTAGAGCGCCGCCATGTCGCGCGCCAGGGCTCCGGCCGATCCGCCGTCGCAGGCGATGTGATGGAGCCCGAGGAGGAGGTAGTGGTCCCCGGGTCCGAGCCGCAGCAGCAGCGGGCGCACGAGAGGCCCGTGCTGGAGGTCGAACGGCCGGCGCGCCTCTTCCCGCAGCCGGCGCTCGGCCTCCCCGGTTCCTGCCGCGTCGATCACGGGCAGGACGATCCCGGCCGCGGGGAGAACCACCTGCACGGGCTCGCCGTCCACCATCGGGTAGACGGTGCGCAGGACCTCGTGGCGGCGCACGAGCCCGGCGAGGCTGCGCTCCAGGGCCGGCACGTCGAGCGGACCGGCGATGCGGTAGAACAGCGGCACGTTGTAGACCGGGAGCCCGGGCTCCAGCCGGTCGAGGAACCAGAGCCGCCGCTGCGGATAGGAGAGGGGCAGCGGCCCGTTTCCCGCCGCGCGGGTGACCGGCGGCAGGCCCGTCTCCCCCGCTGCCGATTCCAGCCGCGCGGCCAGGCGGGCCAGGGTGGGATGTTCGTAGACGTCGCGCAGCGGCAGGTCGAACCCGAGGTCGGCGCGGAGGCGCGAGACCAGCCGGCCGGCCAGGATGGAGTGGCCGCCGAGGGCAAAGAAATCGTCGTGGACTCCGGGCCGCTCCACCCCGAGCAGAGCGCTCCAGATCGCCGCCAGCTTCGTCTCCAGACCGGTGCGCGGCGCCACGTGCTCGCGCAGCCCGGAGCTCTCGCGGTCCGGATCGGGCAGCAGCGCATGGTCCACCTTGCCGTTCAGATTGAGGGGGAACGTATCGAGGAGGACCACCGCGGACGGCACCAGGTGGGCCGGCAGCCGGCCGGCGAGGAAGGCGCGCAGCTCCTCGCGGTCCGCTTCGGCTTCACCAATCACGACATAGGCGACGAGGCGGTTCTCGCCAGCGGTGCCGGCGGGGTGCGGCCGCACGGCCACGTGCGCCTGGCGGACGGCCGGGTGGGAGGAGAGCGCGGCCTCGATCTCCCCGGGCTCGATGCGGAAGCCGCGGATCTTGATCTGCCGGTCGACCCGGCCGAGGAACTCCAGCGTGCCGTCCTCGCTCCAGGCCGCCAGGTCCCCGGTGCGGTAGAGGCGCGAGCCCGCCGCCTCCGGTCCGGCGAAGGGATCGGGCACGAACATCTCGGCCGTCACCTCCGGCCGCGCCCAGTACCCGCGCGCCAGGCCATCGCCGCCCAGCAGCAGCTCCCCGGCTTCGCCCGGCGGGAGCGCGCGCATCTCCCGGTCCACCACCCAGGCGTCGGTGTTCGCGATCGGCCGCCCGATGGGCACGCTCGCGGCGCCCGGGGGCACGTCTTTGACGCAGTACCAGGTGGCCGCCGTGGTGCTTTCGGTGGGACCGTAACAGTTCAGCAGCCGGCCGGGACCGCCGTGCGCGAGCAACCGGCGCATCAGGTGCGGATCGGCGGCCTCGCCGCCGAAGATCACGTCGCGCACGCCGTTGAACGCATCCGGCGCTTCACGGGCAACCTGATGAAGGAGCGCCGAGGTCAGCACCATGACCGTGATCCCCTCCCGCCGCAGCGCCGCCTTGAGCTCGCGCGGCGACAGGCAGACCTCGCGCGGCAGGCCCACCAGGCAGGCGCCGTTGAGGAGAGCGCCCCAGATCTCCATGGTGGAAGCATCGAACGCCGGCGTGGCGGCCTGGAGCATGCGGTCCTCCGGCCGGACGTCGAAGTAGTCGGTCCCCACCACGAGCCGCACGATCCCGCGGTGCGGGATCGCAACCCCCTTGGGCAAGCCGGTGGTGCCCGAGGTGTACATCACGTAGGCGAGATCGCTCGCGCTCCCGACCGGGCGCAGAGGAGCCGGGCTCTGCGCCTCGATCTCCGGCCGGTCGAGCCGCACCAGCTCGAGGCCGGGCGGCGCCGAGCCCTCGAGGGCGCCGCCGTCGATCGCGACGCGCACGCCCGTGTCCTCGAGCATCCAGAGCATCCAGCGCAGGCGCTCGGCCGGCGACGAGGGATCGAGCGGCAGGTAGGCCCCGCCGGTCTTGAGGATGCCCAGCATCGAGACGATCAGGCCGGCGGAGCGCTCCAGGCAGAGCCCCACCAGCGAGCCGGGGCCGACTCCGAGACCGCTCAGATGGCGAGCGAGGCGGTTGGCCCGGCGGTCGAGCTCGGCATAGGTGAGGCTGCCGTCCCCGAAGACGACCGCGGGAGCCTCGGGCGCCCGCTCCACGTGGGCGGCGAAGAGCTCGACGAGCGTGGCGTTGCGCGGGTAGGTGGTGCGAAGGCCCTTGCCGGGCGACTGGGAAGGTGAAGAGGAAACCATGGCGTTTCAGACCCCGGGAAAAAAGAAAAGCAAGAAAACAGCCGACAGGCTGGGGCTGATAAGGAGGGGCTTGGGGGGAGGGGGTAGCC
>JBJMGZ010000720.1:0-3153 GCA_045807605.1 Thermoanaerobaculia bacterium
TTTCATATTCGCGCTCCTGCCGGTCAAAGCTTCATGATCCTGGGGGTGATGAAGATGAGCAGCTCCTCGTTCTCTTCACGCCGGGACTTGTTCTTGAACAGGTTGCCGATGATCGGGATGTTCGCCAGGCCGGGGACCCGGTCCTCGCCCTGGTCGGTGGACACCTTGTAGATGCCGCCGATGACCGCCGTGCCGCCGTCGCGGACGAGCAGGCGGGTCTGCGCCTCCTTGGTGGCGATCGGCGCGTTCGTGGCGCCGGGGATCAGGAAGGCGAGCTGCGGCTCGCGCTTCGAGATGTTGATCTGCATGAGCACGGTGCCCTCGGCCGTCACCTGCGGCGTGACCTGGAGCTGCAGGGTGGCGGACACGTACTGCACGGTCACCGTGTTGTTGGCGATGGTCTGGATGGGGATCTGCAGGCCGCTCTGGATCGAGGCCTGCTGGTTGTTGAGCGTGGCCACCTTGGGCGCGGACAGGATGTTGATCAGGCCCTCGCTCTCCGCGGCCTGGAGCTGGGCGTCCAGGGTGAACGTGTTGAGCACGTTGCCGAGACGGAAGTTGAGGAGGCCGTTGTCGCCGCCGCCGGCCAGGTTGACGCCGCCCGCGACCGTGCCCTGGTTCGGGAAGACCAGGCCGGTGGTGTTGCCGGTGGCCGGGCTGGAGATGCCGTCGAAGCCCCACTGGATGCCGAACTCGCGGGTGAAGCGCTTCGTCGTCTCGATGATGCGGGCCTCGATCATCACCTGCGGCTCGGGCGAGTCGAGCCGGTCGATCACCGACACGATCGTGTCCATGAACGCCGGCAGCTCCTTGATGATCAGGCTGTTCGTGCGGTCGTCCACGATCACGCTGCCGCGCTGCGACAGCAGGCCGGCCTGGCCGCTGCGCAGGAGCGAGGCGATCTGGCCGGCGTTGGCATAGCTGAGCCGCCGGTAGATCGTCTGCAGCGGGATCGACAGCGCCTTGGCCGCCGCGAGCTGCTGGTTCTCCTGCGCCTCCTGGCGCAGGATCGCCGTCGGCGCGATGCGCATCACGTTGCCCTCGACCTCGTAGCCGAGGCCGTTGATCTTGAGGATCTGCTCCAGGGCCTGGTCCCAGGGGACGTTCTCCAGCTCCGCCGTCACCTGGCCCTGCACGCCGGGCTGGATGATGATGTTGAGGCCGCTGATCTGGGCGAAGGTGCGCAGCACCTCGGTGACGTCCGCGTTCGTGACCTTGAGGTCGATCGGCTCGCCGGTGTAGACGCGCTCGGTGCCGATCGTCTGGGTCTCGAAGCTCTGGATCGCGGCGCCCGTGCTGCCGCCGGTTGTCGGGACCTCGGTGGGCGCGGCCGGCCGCGTCGAGGGGCGCACCTGCACCAGCGGCGCTTCGCCGGAGGTCGGAGCCACCGGCGGCGGCGGCGCCGTCGGCGGCGGAGCGGCGTTCGCCTCCTCGACCTCGATGTCCGGCTCGCGGCGCGCCGCCGCCGGGGAGCTGCCGCCCTGGGCGAGCGCCAGGTCCGAGACCTGCGGCGCGGGCCGCGGCGCGCGGGTCTCCCGCGCCGGGGCCGGAGCCGGCTCTTCCTCCACCCTGGCCGCGGCGACCCGGGCGGCGGGCGACACCCGGACGGCGCCCCTGCCGGAGGTGGCCGGGAAGCTCACCACGAGCGCGTCCGAGGTGCGCTCGATCACCGGCACCACGTCGCCGCTGAGGTCGAAGACGACGCGCGAGACCGGCCGGGGGAGCGGCTTGAACTGCGCCACCCGCACCCGCTCGACGATGCCGCCCGCGACCGCCATCGTCGGCCGCGGGCTGCGGTTCACGACCCCTTCGAGGTCGATGACGAAGCGGTCGGGCGCGTCGAGGGCGAACGTCGAGTAGGGGAACTCGCCGTCGCCGGCGATGCGGATGACCGCGCCGCCGTCGGAGGTCAGGACCTCGATCCCCTCGAGCCGCGTGGCCGCGACGCCGGCCGGGGCCGGAGCGACGGCCGGGCGGTCCGGCGTGCCGAGATCGACCGGGCCCGAAGGCGCGGCGGCCGCAGTTTGGACCTCAGACGCGACCGGCTCGGGCTCGGGCATGGTTTCCGCCGGCTGGGCCGGGGCCTGGCCCCGGTCGGGATCAACCGCGGGCTCCTCGCCGCGCGGGCTGTCCGGCCCGAGCGGCTCGAAGGCGAGCTTCGAGGGCTCCGACGCCGTCCCGGCCTGCTGGTCGACCGGGAGCAGACGGATCTGCAGCCGGTTGCCGTCGGCGGAGATGGAGTGCTCCACCTCCTGCCGCGTGGCGATGACCAGGCGGGTCATCGGGCGGCTCCCCTCCGGGTTGCGCTGGACCTGCAGCGCGGAGACCAGGCCGTCCTCCGGGGCGAGATCGGCGAGATCCTCCCGGGCAGCCGAATTGGGAAGCTCGACCACGACCTTGCCCTCGGCATTGCGGAAGCTGGTCCAGACGAGGGGCGCGCTCGACTCGAGGTCGACGAAGACCTCCGGCGCCCCTTCACGCAGATCGAGCGTGCGGATCTCGGCCACCGCGGCGGTATTGGCGCCCGGGGCGGCCGGAGCCTCCCGGGATGTCCCCCTCGAAGCGGGCGCGGCCTCGACGACGCGGGCCGGCTTCGAGGATGTGCAGCCGATCCCCACCGCCAGCGCCAGGATGGTCGCCGACGCGCACAGACGCTGCCATCGGTCGTTCTGTCTTCTCTTCACAACATCTCCCATGGCACTCGCCTCCGGACCTGAAAACATCGGCCCCTCACCGGGCGGGAAGGTTCTTGACCACCTCGCGGTACGGCTTCAGGGCGGTCGGATCCTGAACCTGCTGCTTGAAGACCACTTCGTTCTTCTGAATCGTCACCACGTCTCCGTCGAAGACCTGGTCGCCCTCCCGCAGGAGGTAGCTCTTGTTCGAAGCGCGGATCTGGGCCACGTACCCGCGGGGCGTGCGCCAGATCCCGAGGAGCTGGATCTCGTCGATCAGCAGCCCGGGGATGCCCTCGGGCCGCGGCCCGCGGTCGAGCCGCTCCGGCCCGATGAGCAGGGACTTGAACGGATCCCTGCGGTTGCCCGGGTCGTAGGTGAAGCCGCCGCTGCCGGAGAGGACCTCTTCCTCTCCTTCGAGGATCTCGTCGATGTCGCCCGTGTCCGGCGGCGCCTCCCCGCCGAGCACGCTCTCGTC
>JBJMGZ010000721.1:0-10484 GCA_045807605.1 Thermoanaerobaculia bacterium
CGCCCGCGCTGGGGGGTTGGGGTGGGGGGGGGGCCCCGGACCCTGTTCAGGACAAAGTCCTCTCCCTCATCGCCGAGAAGACCGGTTACCCTGTGGAGATGCTCGCTCTCGATCTGGACCTCGAAGCCGACCTCGGCATCGACACCGTCAAGCAAGCCGAGATGTTCGCCGCCATTCGAGCCGAGTACAACATCCCGCGCGACGAGAACCTGAAGCTCCGCGACTACCCCACGCTCGCCCACACCATCCAGTTCGTCCACGACCGCCGGCCTGCCGAGCAAGTCTCCCCCTCTCCCGGGGAGGAGGGCCGGGCCGCAGGCCCGGTGAGGGACCGGGAGAGGGGGCCGGGGGGTGAGGGCCACTTCCCCCGCCGTATCCCGATCCCCGTCCTCCGCCCGCCCATCGAGCTCTGCAAGCCCACGGGCGTGAACCTGGACTCCAACAGCCGCGTCGTCATCGCCTTCGACCGCGGCGGCGCCGGCGAATGCCTGGCGGCCACGTTCCGCGACCTCGGCGCCGAGGTGCTCCCGATCGAAGGCGCTCCCCCGGCGGACGAGCTCGAAGACATGCTCAAAGGATATCTGGCGGGGGGTCCGGTCCAGGGCCTCTACTGGCTCCCCGCGCTCGATCCTGCCAATCCCTCGGATTGGAAAGAAGCCCTGCGGGTCCGCGCCAAGCTCCTCTACACCACCCTGCGGACGCTCTACGAGCCGCTCGCCTTCGTCGTCACCGCCACCCGCCTCGGCGGACGCCACGGCTATGACGAGGCCGGCGCCTTCGATCCGTTCGGCGGCGCGGTCACCGGCCTCGCCAAGTCGTTCGGCCGCGAGCGCCCCGGCGCCCTGGTCAAGGCGGTCGATTTCACCGCGGACGCCTCGGCCTCCGAGATCGCCGACCGGCTCGTCGAGGAGACCGTGCTCGACCCCGGCGCCGTGGAGATCGGCCGCGACGGCTGGCTGCGCTGGACGGTCGGCCTCGGCGAGCAGACCGCGGCCGGCACGGGCCTCGCGCTCGGTCCGGACACGGTCTTCGTCG
The DNA here is from genome assembly GCA_045807605.1 of Thermoanaerobaculia bacterium. Classification (GTDB taxonomy): domain Bacteria; phylum Acidobacteriota; class Thermoanaerobaculia; order Multivoradales; family UBA5704; genus DATMER01. The sequence continues at coordinate 1,036 of JBJMGZ010000721.1, forward strand.
TCACCGGCGCGGCCGGCAGCATCACCTCCGCCATCGTCCAGGACCTCGCCCGCGTCTCGGGCGGCACCTTCCACCTCCTCGACCTCGCGCCCGAGCCCGATCCGGAAGACCAGGACCTGGCCCGGTTCCACGGCGACCGCGACGGCCTCAAGCGCGACCTCTTCCAGCGCCTCCAGGCCCAGGGCGAGCGCGCCACCCCGGCCCGGATCGAGAAGGAGCTGGCGCGCCTGGAGAGGGCCGACGCCGCCCTCGCCGCGATCCGCGCGATCCGGTCCGCCGGCGGGAGAGCCCGCTGGCACCGGCTCGACCTGCGCGACGTTTCCGCCGTGGCCGCGGCCCTCGACGAGGTGAGGCAGGAGAACGGACGGGTGGATGTCCTCATCCATGCCGGCGGCCTGGAGATCAGCCGGCTGCTGCCGGACAAGTCGCCGGAGGAGTTCGACCTGGTCTTCGACGTCAAGGCCGGCGGCTGGTTCAACCTGATGGCCGGCCTGGGCGACATGCCGCTCGGCGCGGCCGTGGTCTTCAGCTCGATCGCCGGACGCTTCGGCAACGGCGGCCAGGCCGACTACAGCGCCGCGAACGACCTCCTCTGCAAGGCGGTCTCCGGCTTGCGCCGCACGCGGCCGGAGACCCTGGGCATCGCCCTCGACTGGACCGCCTGGGGCGGCATCGGCATGGCCACCCGCGGCTCCATCCCCCAGGTCATGGAGGCCGCCGGCATCGACGTGCTGCCCCCGGAAGAGGGCATTCCGGTCGTCCGCCGCGAGTTGACCGCGGGCACCCGCGGCGAGATCGTGGTGGCCGGCCGGCTCGGCGCCATGCTCCAGGAGCGCGACGCCACCGGCGGGCTCGACATCTCGTCCGTTCACCTGCGCGGGAGAGGGGTGATGATCGGGCAGCCGAAGGCCATGACGGTCTACGGCGGGCTCACCATCGAGACCACCCTCGACCCGGCAGAGCAGCCGTTCCTCGACCATCACCGCATCGACGGCACGCCCGTGCTGCCCGGGGTCATGGGCATCGAAGCCTTTGCCGAGGCCGCGGCGCTCCTCTTCCCCGATTTGAAGGTCGCCGCCGTGGAGGACATGGACTTCCTCGCCCCATTCAAGCTCTACCGCGACGAGCCGCGCACCTTCACGATCCAGGCGCTCTTCCGGAGCGAGGGGAACGACGTCCTCGCCGACTGCCGGCTGCTCGGCTACCGGAGCCTTCCAGGTCTGGCCGAGCCGCAGGAGACGATCCATTTCCGCGCCCGCGTCCGCCTCGCCCGGGAGCTTCCCGAGCCCGCCCGGAGACCCCTGCCCGGGACGGATCACGAGGCCGTGGGGCACGAGGACGTCTACCGCATCTACTTCCACGGCCCGGCCTACCGGGTGCTGGAGAGCGCCTGGCGGGACGGCGACACGGTCGTCGGCCGCTTCGCCGCGGACCTGCCGCCGGAGTATCGGCTCGAAGCGCATCCCGAGGCCCTCCCCACCCTCCTGGAGCCGCGGCTGATCGAGCTCTGCTTCCAGACCGCGGGCCTCGGCGAGCTCGGCCGGAGCGGCCGCATGGCCCTTCCCCTGCATGTGGATCGGGTGCGGACCTTCCGCGCCGCGGACGGCGTGCCGCTCTTCGCGGTCGCCCGGCCGGGCGGGGACGGCTCCGTGGATGCCTGGGTGGTGGACGGGGAGGGGAACCTGTACGTGGACCTCTCCGGCTACCGGACCGTCGAGCTCCCCGGCGGGATGGACCCCGAGCGTCTGGAGCCTCTGCGGGCCGCGATGCTGGAGGCGGTGGAGGTCTGATGAATCCACGCCGGCTCGAAGTCCCGGTTCTCGCCGACATCCGGGGGAACGTCTGGGCCGCGGGAGCGCTCGACGTCACCCTGCGGCACCAGGACCGGTGCGTGCTCGCCGAGTCCCCGCCTCCCGGCATCCCGGCGGAGCGCATCCGGGCGCTCCTGGGCGCCAGCGCCGGGATCGTGCGGGCCCGGGACGAGGCCGGCGCCGTCACCGTCACCTACGAGGCCGATGCCGCGAGCGGCGAGATGAAGCTCCGGGGGGCCGTCCCCGGACTGCCTCCGGAGCACGCCGTGCTGGAGGCGCTCACCGGGGTCGATCTGCCGGCCTGGCAGGCCCGTCTCGCCCGCGGCGGCTCCCTGGACTCCGGACTGCCCGAGCCGCGGGGACACGCGATGCAGGTCTCCCTCTCCGCCCGCGATCCGGAGAACGGCTTCGCTCCCAAGCCCGCGCCGCTGGAGGTTCTCCGGCTGCCGGCGGGCGCGGGGCTGCGGGCCGATACCGCCCTGGAGGAGGGCGCGAGCCCGGCTCCCAGGGACCCCGTCATCGTCCGCCTCACCGCCCACGGACGCAGCCGGGCCGAGGCCCTGCTGCGCCTCCAGCAGGCCCTGGCCCGGACCGTGGCCGTGGTCGAGGGGGGAGTCACCGACAAGGCCTTCCTGGCCGAGCTGCTGGACCAGTCGGAGATCGAGCGCGGCACGGCCGACCCGGGCTGGCTCGACCTCTTGATCGAGCGCGGCGAGCACCTCTCCCGGCGGGGCGCGGAGGCGGCCCTGCTGGCCGCGGCCATCGCGGTCTACGAACGGGATGCCGAGGCCGCCCGCAAGCGCTTCTACGACTCGGCCGCCCGCGGCCGGCCCGAGGTGCCGCCGGACATCGGCACCTCCGCCGAGCTCTGGTACCGCGGCCAGGGGTATGCCCTGCGCGTGGCCCGTCTGGAGCCCCGCCTCTACCGCATCGAGGTCGAAGGCTCCTGCCTGGAGGTCCAGTCCGACCCGCCGGGGGTGGGCCGCCGCCTCGCCTGCGGCGGACGCGGCTGGCAGGTCTCCGTCGCCGGCCAGGGGAACGACCTCCTGGTCGAGGTGGACGGCGTGCCGCACCGGGTCTCGGGAGACCCGGGGAGCATCGTCCGCTCCCCCGGGCCGGCCGTGGTCGTGTCGGTCCCGGTGCGCGAAGGCGAGGAGGTGCGGCCCGGCGATCCCCTGGCGGTCCTGGAGGCCATGAAGATGGAGACCTCCGTCCTCGCCCCGGCCGAGGGGCGCGTGCGCACGGTGCTCGTGCGCAGGAACGCGCAGGTCGGGACCGGCCAGCCGCTGCTCGTCCTCGATCCCCCGTCGTTCGGCGACCGCCGGGGGCGCCCGCAGGCCGGCGAGAGGGTGCGGTTCGAGGGCCTCACGCCGCGGCAGGTGGGCACCCCCGACGACGCCGAGCGCTGCCGCGAGAGCCTGGAGGAGGTCCGCCGGCTGGTGCTCGGCTACGATGTCGATCCCGGGGCGGCCCGGCGCGCCGCCGAGTCCGCCGGCTCCGGGCGCAGCGCCGGCCCGGAGACCCGGCGCCTGGAGGAGCGCCTGGAGGAAGAGATCCTCCGTACCTACGTGGACCTCGGATCCCTGTTCCGCCGCCGGCTCGAGGAGCTGGAGGAGAGCGGCCGGCACAGCACCGAGGAGTACCTGTTCACCTACCTGCGCGACCTCGACGCGCGCGGCGAGGGGCTGCCCGCCGCCTTTCTCAACCGCCTGCGCCACGGGCTCGCGCACTACGGCATCGCCGGCCTCGACCGCTCGAGCGCCCTGGAGGAGAGCCTCTTCCGCATCGGCATCTCGCACCGGCGCCAGGCCCGGCAGGCCGCGCCCGTGCTCGCCCTCCTCGAGCGACTGCTGAGCCGGGAGCCGGGAGCAACGACCGGGGGCGACGAGCTGCGCGACCTGCTCGACCGGCTGATCGAAGAGTCGCAGGGGCGCGAGCCCGCGCTCCACGACCTCGCCCGCGAGGTGCGCTACCGCCTCTTCGACCGCTCGCTCCTCCTCGCCGCCCAGGAGCGCACCCTGGCCGGCGCCCGCGACGACCTCGCCGCGCTCGCCGGAGACCTCCCCCCCGCCGGGAGGGCCGAGCGGGTGCGCGCGCTCGTCGAATGCCCGCAGCCCCTCCACGGCCTCCTCTCCGAGCGCTTCGGCAGCGCCCCTCCGGCGCTTCAGGAAGCCATCCTCGAAGTCCTGGTCCGGCGCTACTACCGGGTGCGCGACCTCGAGAACATGACCTTCGTCCCGCCCTGCCTGACGGCCGACTACGATCACCCGCGGGCGCGGGTGCGCCTGCTGGCCTACCACGGCGCAAGCTCCAGCCTCGCCGAAGCCCTGGACGAGGTGGGCCGCCTCGCCCGGGGAGTCCCCCGGGACGACCGCGAGCTGGCGGTCGACCTGCACGTCTGGCGTCCCGGCGAGCTGCGGGAGGAAGAGCTGGCCGCGGAGATCGCGGCGCGGCTGGCGGCGCCCGGCTTCCCGCGCGACCTGCGCCGGCTCGCCGTCTGCATCCCGCGGCCGGAGGGCATGCGCTGCTTCACCTTCCGCCCCACGGAAGAGGGGGGTTATGCCGAGGACGAGCTGACCCGCGGCCTGCACCCGATGATCGCGCAGCGCCTGGAGCTCTGGCGGCTGAAAGACTTCCGCCTGGAGCGCCTGCCCACGCCCGAGGGGGTGCTGCTCTTCCGCGGCGCGGCGCGCGAGAACCCCCGCGACGAGCGCCTGTTCGCCATCGCCGAGGTGCGCGACTTGACTCCCGTGCGGGACGCCGCGGGCCGGGTGATCGAGCTCCCCCAGCTCGAGCGCATGCTCATGGAGGCGCTGGCGGGCATCCGCCGCTTCCAGTCGCGGCGGGCGCCGAACCAGCGCCTGCACTGGAACCGGGTGCTCCTCTATCTCTGGCCGCCCGTGGACCTGCGTCCCGACGAGATCAACGGCCTCGTGCACCGGCTGGCCCCGCGCACCGAGGGGCTCGGCCTGGAGAAGGTCGTGATCCGCTCGCGCATCCCCGACCGCGAGACCGGCGAGCTGAGCGACTGGGTGCTGGAGATCTCGAACCCGGGCACGGGCATGGTCCTGCGCTTCCGGCGGCCGGCGGAGACCCCGCTCAAGCCGCTGCGGGAGTACTCCCAGAAGGTCGTCGAGCTGCGCAAGCGCGGGCTCGTCCATCCGTTCGACATCATCCGCATGCTCGCGCCGCCGCGCCAGGACGCCCAGGGGGACCTCCCCGCCGGCGACTTCGTCGAGCACGACCTGGACGCCGACGGCCGCCTCGTCCCGGTCGACCGCCCGCCCGGCGAGAACACCGCGAACGTCGTGGCCGGGGTCGTGCGCAGCTTCACCGACCGCCATCCCGAGGGCATGACGCGGGTGGTCCTGCTCGGCGACGCCGGCAGCGGCATGGGCGCGCTCGCCGAGCCCGAGTGCCGGCGCATCCTCGCGGCCCTCGACCTGGCGCGGCGCCTGGGCGTGCCGCTCGAATGGTTCGCCCTCTCCGGCGGCGCCAGGATCGCCATGGACAGCGGCACCGAGAACATGGACTGGATCGGCCTGGTGCTCCGCCGGCTGATCGAATTCACCCAGGACGGCGGCGAGGTCAACGTCGTGGTGGTGGGCATCAACGCCGGCGCCCAGCCCTACTGGAACGCCGAGGCCACCATGCTGATGCACACCCGGGGTATCCTGATCATGACTCCCGAGGGGGCGATGGTGCTCACGGGCAAGCAGGCGCTGGACTACTCCGGCGGCGTCTCGGCCGAGGACAACCAGGGGATCGGCGGTTACGAGCGGATCATGGGTCCCAACGGTCAGGCGCAATACCGCGCGAAGGACCTGCCCGAGGCCTGCCGCCTTCTTCTGCGCTGGTATGAGCACACCTACAAGGCTCCCGGCGAGCGCTTCCCGCGGCGGGCGGCCACCCGCGACCCGCGCGACCGCGACGTCCGCGATTATCCCCACGGGCCACACGGCGGCGCCTTCCGCACGGTGGGCGAAGTCTTCTCCGACGAGGCCAACCCCGGCCGCAAGAAGCCTTTCGACATCCGCAAGGTCATGGCCGCCGCGGCCGACCAGGACCACGAGCCGCTGGAGCGCTGGTACGGCATGCACGACGCCGAGGTCGGGGTGGTGTGGGACGCCCATCTCGGCGGGTATCCGGTCTGCCTGCTCGGCTTCGAATCGCGGCCTCTTCCGCGCCTGGGCTTCGTCCCGGTCTACGGGCCCGAGCAGTGGACGGGCGGCACGCTCTTCCCGCTCGCGTCCAAGAAGATCGCGCGCGCCATCAACTCGGCGAGCGGCAACCGGCCGCTGGTGGTGCTCGCGAACCTCTCCGGCTTCGACGGCTCGCCCGAATCGATGCGCCAGTGGCAGCTGGAGTATGGCGCCGAGATCGGCCGCGCCGTGGTGAACTTCCGAGGGCCGATCGTCTTCTGCGTGATCTCGCGCTACCACGGCGGCGCTTTCGTGGTATTTTCCAATGCGCTGAACGACAACATGGAAGTGGCAGCCCTGGAAGGCAGCTATGCCTCGGTGATCGGCGGCGCGCCCGCGGCGGCCGTGGTGTTCGCCCGCGAGGTGGACAAGCGGACGCGGCGGGACCCGCGCATCGCGGAGCTGGAGCGCGAGATCGCCGATCCGGAGCGCACCGACAAGGCGGCGCTGCGGGCGCGCCTGGAGGAGATGATGGACGCGGTCCGGTCGGAGAAGCTGGGCGAGGTGGCCGAGGAGTTCGACGGCATCCACAGCGTGCAGCGCGCGCTGCGGGTGGGATCGATCCATCGCATCCTGCCCGCGGCCGAGCTGCGGCCCTACCTGATCGACGCGGTGGAGCGGGGAATGGCCAAGGAGCTGGCGGGCCATCCTCCTCCCGCCCTGCAGCTCGCCGGGGTGCCGTGATCCGGGTCGGCGTGCTGCTCGCCGGCTGCGCCGAGGTTCCGGAGGACGACTCCTGGCTCGATCCCGAGGAAGCGGAGCGCGCCCGCGGCTTCAAGGTCCCTGGCCGCCGTCTCGACTTCCGCCTCGGCCGCTGGACCGCCAAGCACGCCATTGCCGCCTGGCTGGGCGGTTGCGACGACCTCTCGAAGATCGCGGTCCGCACCTCCACCGAAGGCGCGCCGCGGGTCCTCGTGCACGGCGAGCCCGCCCCGCTCGAAGTCTCCTTCAGCCACCGCGACGGCCGTGCCGCCTGCGCCGTGGCCCCTGCCGGCACCCGCCTGGGCTGCGATCTGGAGTGGGTGGAGCCCCGCAGCGAGGCTTTCGTCCAGGACTATTTCGTCCCCTCGGAGATCGAGCTGGTGCGGCTGTCCCCCGTCGAATACCGTCCCCTGTTCGCCAACCTGATCTGGAGCGCCAAGGAGAGCGCGCTCAAGGCCCTGAAGACCGGCCTGCGGGAGGACACGCGAAGCGTGGAGGTCCGCCTGCTGGAAGGCGAGGAGGGTGGCTGGAACCGCCTGGAGGTGGTCCGGCCGGCCTCGGGCGAGACCTTTCACGGCTGGTGGCGGCGGGAGGCAGGCTGGGTGCTGACGGTGGTGGCGGATCCGGAGCCTAAAACTCCAGCTCGTCTGACTCGTCCAGAACCCTGAACCCCCTGGCCTCGATGTTCTTCCGCGCCTCGCCGCTCGGGTCGAGCGCGGGGTTCGAGTGGTTCAGGTGGGTGAACCAGACCTTCACCTTGCCGGCTTTGACGAGCGGCCCGAGCAGCTCCATGGAATCGGTGACCAGCGGGTGCTTGATCTTGGTCACGTCGCGGTCGGGCAGCTCGTCGGGCGAGTAGAAGGTAGCGTCGAGGAGAGCATAGTCGACCTTCTCCTCTTCGATCACCTGCGGCAGGGGCCGCGCCCAGGTCTTCCAGGTGTCCGTGTCCGGCACGTAGAGGAGCGTCCGCTTCGGGCCGCGGATCAGGAAGGCCAGGGTGTCGCTGTACTCGTCCCGGTGCGGCACCGCGAACGCCTTCACGGAGACCCCTTCGGCCAGGGGGAACCATTCGCCGAGATGCATCTCCATGAGCTTGACGTTGCCCAGCCGCACGAGCTGGCTCCAGGGTCCGTTCGTCCGCAGGTACTCGGCCATGCGTGGCGAGGCGTAGACGGGGAGGTCCTTGGTGTTCAGGCTCTCGAAGCCGAAGTGGGCGAGCCCCAGGTAGTGACCGATGTGGGCGTGGGTCAGGAGCACGCCGTCGAACGGCGCCCGGTCCACCTTGCCCTCCGGGAAATGACGGAAGGCATGGACCTCCTGGATCTGCGCCGGCAGGTCGGGCGTGGCGTCCACGAGAAAGGTGCGGCCGCCGGCCACGATCGCCAGGCTCGCCACCCGCCGCGCGAGCTTGGGATCTTTCCGCGCCGCCGCGCAGGCCGCATGCTCGCAGCCGGTCTGGGGCATGCCGCCGTCCTGGGCGGTGCCGAGGACGACCACGCGGGGGGCCTGGGCCAGGACGTTGAGAGGAAAGAGGAGGGCCAGGAGAGCGAACCGGGTCTTCATGGTGGGAACTATATTGTGGGTGCGCCTGCTCCAGGGTGCGGCGCGCCTCCCCTGGGAGCGCTGGCGTCCCGCCGGCATTCTCAAGAGATTGGGCCGCAGGCCCGGCCTTTTTTTACAGGCACGGCGCAGGACAATGGCCGGCGTTCCGCCGATTTCTCCGGAATATACCGGCGAGACGCCGGCGCTCCCAGGAAGCGCGAGTCGCACTAATCCTGGATGTCCTCCAGCTTCACAACCTTCCCCTCACCGAGGCTCTTGCGTGACCGTTCGATGCGCTGCAGAAAGCGCGGGTCCTTCTCAAGCCTGTCCAGGAGGCGTGCCATCACTTCTTCGTGTGGAATCACCCTGCCAGCCTCGATGTCATCAAGACCCCTCTGGATATCCTGGAGGAACTCCCTTTCGTCCTCCTCAGGGAGACGATCAGCGGCATCATCCTGGGGCTCTTCCATGATCGGCCTACTATACTTCCCCGCCATGCGGATCATCTCCCTCGTCCCCAACGGCACCGAGATCCTCTTCGCAGTCGGCGCGGGCGACCTGGTGTTTGGAGTCAGCCATGAGTGCGACTGGCCGGAAGCGGCGCGGACGCGCCCCATCCTCACCGGCAGCGCCCTGACACCGGGGATGAGCTCCGCCGAGGTGGACAGGGCGGTCGCGGCCCAGGTGGGGAGCGGCGAGAGCCTCTATACCCTCGACGAGGCGCGCATCGCCGAGCTCGCACCCGACCTCATCGTCACTCAGCAGCTCTGCCCGGTGTGCGCGGTCAGCACCGAGCAGGTGGATGGCGCCGTCAAGCCTCTACCCCGCTGCCCCGAGGTGATCTCGCTCGACCCGAAGACGCTCGCGGACGTGATGGCCGACATCCGCCGCGTGGGCGAGGCGACGGGAAGAACTATGGAGGCCGAGGCGCTCGTCCGGGATCTGGAGTGCCGCCTCGACGCGGTGCGCGCCCGGGTCCACGGACGCAGCCGGCCGCGCGTCGCCGCGCTGGAGTGGCTCGATCCCCCCTTTGCCGGAGGACACTGGGTGCCCGAGATGATCGCGATCGCGGGCGGCCTGGATCCGCTCGGTACGGCGGGCGCGAAGTCGCGCACGGCCGAGTGGGCGGAGCTCGAGGCCGCTCGCCCCGATGTCGTGCTGGCGATGCCGTGCGGCTACGACGAGGAGCGCT
>JBJMGZ010000722.1:0-2647 GCA_045807605.1 Thermoanaerobaculia bacterium
CACCTGCCGGCCTGTCGCTTCCGCACTTCTCCCTGGCCTCAACTCGAAGCTCCCGCCGTCCAGCCGAGGAACGTCCGCGCCCTGGGCCAGCCCCGCCGGCAGGCCGCGCTCGGCGAGGAGCCTCGCCAGCTCTCGTTCGACTGCCGCGCCGATGCGGTGGCGGTCTCCTGGAGCGAAACCCTCAAGGACCAGCTCTTCGATGTGAAGATCGATCTTCATTCCACCCACCCCCGGACTTCGGAGTCGGAAAGAGGACGCTCGATCTTCATGAGCTCGCCTTGAGCGGCGCGCAGGAGGTGGGCCATGCGCACCGGGGTCCCCGCCTCGGCGGCCAGGAAGGCCGCGGCGAGCGCGATGTTGCGGATGTTGCCTCCCGCCACGGAGAGACGGCCGAGCTTGCCGGCGTCCAGCCCTTCGGTGGGGGTTTCGTTGGGGAAGACCCGGCGCCAGATCTCGGCGCGCTGGCCGGCGTCCGGGAAGGGGAACTGGACGATGAAGCGCAGGCGGCGCAGGAAGGCCGTGTCCAGAGCGTCCTTGAGATTCGTGGTGAGGATCGCCAGTCCCCGGTAGGCTTCCATCCTTTGCAGGAGATAGCTCACCTCGATGTTGGCGTAGCGGTCGTGGCTGTCCTTGACCTCGCTGCGCTTGCCGAAGAGGGCGTCGGCCTCGTCGAAGAGGAGGATCGAGCCGCCCTCCTCGGCGGCGTCGAAGACCTTGCGGAGGTTCTTCTCGGTCTCGCCGATGTATTTGCTCACCACGGAGGAGAGGTCGATGCGGTAGAGGTCGAGCCGCAGCTCGCGGGCGAGCACCTCGGCGGCCATGGTCTTGCCGGTGCCGCTGGGACCGGCGAAGAGGGCGCTGATGCCGAGGCCCCGGGCGCCGCGGGCGGCGAAGCCCCAGTCCTCGTGGACGGTGCGCCGGTGGCGGACGTGGACGGCGACCTCGCGCAGGATCGCGCGCTGGGCTTCGGGCAGCACCAGGTCGTCCCATCCCGCCGCGGGCTCGATGCGCTGGGCGAGGCTTTCCAGGCGCGGTCGGCTCTGGGCGCGGCAGGCGTCCCAAAGGAGCTGGCCGGGGTCCGGCGCGGAGTCACCCTTTCCGGCAGCGGAACTGAGCTGGGCGGCGGCGGAGCGGATGGCGGCGGCGCCCAGGTTGAACTGGGAGACCACGGCTTCCACGTGGCCGTTGAGCCCCGCGGCGGCCGGGCCGAGGACCCCGCGCCAGAGGGTCCGCTGCTCCTCGGAGCTGGGGCCGGGCACGTCGAAGGCCAGGACGGGACGCTGCCGCAACGGCCGCCGCTCCCGGAGGGCGATGAAGAGGGGGCCGCGGAGGTCTTCGACGAGGCGGGCCACGGCGCCTTCGCGCGCCGCGTCGCCCGGGTCCAGGTCGCCGGCTTCGAGGAGGAGCGCGCTGCCGGAGAGCACGGATTCGCGCTCCCAGAACCGGAGCAGGCCTTCGAGCTCCGCCGGCGCCGCGGGCACGGCCGCGGCGGGCAGGACGTGGAGCTGAAGTCCCAGGGCCGCCGAGACGGCCGCGGCCACGGCCTGCTTGCCCGCGACCTCGGGGCCGCAGAGCTGGACGGCGGGGAGGACGGTCCTGCCGGCGGCCTCGGACCACGCGTCCGCGATCCGCCCGGCGAGCGCGGCCTGGGACGGCACGAGGTCGGGCGTGCCGCGGAGAGGCTTGACCAGGCCGGACAGACGGTCGTCCACGGTCTCGGCGCCGGCCAGGAAATGGAGCACGCGCTCGTCGATCCTCAAGGGGCTCGTGGTGAGCGGCTCGCCGGCACCCCCGATCTCGACCAGTCGCCAGTACCGCAGGGGGGCCGCCGGGGTGAGGGCGCTCCAGTGGGGCTCGGCGAGGGCCGCCAGGGCGAGGCTGAACGTGGGCAGCCGCCGGGCGGGGTCGCCCTGGGCGGCGGCGCAACGGGCGGCGAAGCCGGAGTCCAGCTCGATGCCCGCGCAGAGCAGGAGGACGTCGCGCTCGAAAGGAGATAGTCCGAAGCGCTCGCGCAGCACGTCGAGGGCCGGGGGCGCCGGCATGGCGGCGGCAGCCTCCTCGAGGGCCTTCGGCAGCACGGGGTCCGGTCCCTCCGGAGCCGCGCCCTCCTCGATCCGGAGGCTCGCGGCGTGTCGGTCGAGGGCCTCGCGTATCACGGCCAGCGATACCAGGAGGTGGCGCTGGTTGGCCTCTTGCCAGCTCTGGGGCTCGCCGCTCATGGCGCCGTCACCTTGGGGCCGGCGTAGGCGCCGTCCTTGAGCTCGAGCGGGCTCTCCGCTCCGTCGACCTGCACGCGGACGAGGAATTCCATGCCCGGGTCCACGCCGAAGAGATGGAACTCGACCGGGTCCGTGTCGTTTTCGCGCCGCAGGGCCACGGCGGAGAAGGCCCTGGGGGCCGTTGCGGCAAGCTCGTTGAGGAACAGGACGACGCGCTGTGCCTTCCCCACGGCCGGCTCGAGCTCGACCTTGGCGGTGCGGATGCCCTTTTTCGTGGGGTCGGGATCAGCCGCGGAGATCTCGGTCTTCTTGACCCGCGGATGAAGGACGAACGGCGCCGCATTGGACTCGGTTCCGGTGTGAAGCTTCGGTGGCGTGCCCAGCCACCGGAGGTGGACCACCTGCGCGCCGAGGATTCCGGCCCGCAG
>JBJMGZ010000723.1:0-11008 GCA_045807605.1 Thermoanaerobaculia bacterium
CGGGTGAGCCGGTACTCGCGGCTGTCGCCCTCCCCCAGGATGTAGAGAGCGCCGCGGCGCGCGTCGAGGAGGGAGACGGCGCGCAGCAGGATCTCCTCGGACAGGCGGTCGAGATCCAGGGTGGCGGCGATGGCGAGCCCGACGTCGTAGAGGTTTTCGAGCTCCACGACGCGGAAGTTGATCTGGAACTGCTGGTCCTTGAGGTCGCGCTTGAGGCGGCAGGACCGGATCAGCGACGCGAGCAGCACGGTGAGCGGGTCCGCGGCAATATTGGCGGGGGTCGCATACTCCTCCGAGCCGTCCCGGGGCGCATAGACCAGCCGGCCGTCCGGGAAGCGGAGGCTGCGGAACGGGCCGGGCTCGGAATCCAGACTGGCTTCGTCGAGGGAGGCAGGGAGCCCGGGTCCGATGGCGGCCTCCTGCTGGAGGAACCCGTCCTTCAAGAGATAGAGGCCGGCGGCGGCGGCGCCGTGCTCGCGGGCCCAGAGGCCGAGGAGGCGATCGGGGAGGGTGACTTCGCCGGCTTCGTCGCGGTAGAGGCCGAGGAGCTCGGTCCAGGCAGCGGCGCCGGCCGGCCCGGTCGTCTCAGGCACGGAGCTGGGCGACGGCGGACTCTTCGTCGCGGAAGATGGGCGCATACTGGGCGAGACCCATGATCTGGAAGGTCTTCTCGATGGTCGGAGTGAGGCAGCAGAAGCCGAGCTTGCCCTCGATCTCGATCATCTTCTCGATGATCTCGATGAGGATGGAGATCCCGATCGAGTTGACGATCTTGGTACCGCCGAGGTTCAAGAGGAGCACCTTGATGCCGTCGTCGAGGAGCCTGTAGGCGACCTTGGCGATCTCCTCGCCGCCCTGGTTGTTGATGTATCCCTCCGTGTAGATGACCGCGAGGCCGTCGCGGCGATCCACGGACACGTTCAGGCTTTCGGTCATCACGCCGTCCCTCGCAACTTGCTCATCACGACCGTCGTCCCCTCGGCACCGGAGTGGATCTCGACCTCGTCCATGAGTCCGTGGATGATCTTGAGCCCCCAACCCCGCTTGCGCCGGGCCGTGATCTTCTTCTCGATGACGGGCTCCTCGACCTCGTCGGGCGAGAAGCCGACACCGCTGTCCCGGACGGTGATGCGGAGCTTCTCCGGGTCCTTGTCTCCGATCACCTCGAAGGTGACGAAGATCTCGCGGTCGGCCGCCCGGCTGTGCTCGAGGGCGTTGATGCAGGCTTCGACCACCGCCATCCGGACCTCGTCGATTCTATCCGGACTCATCCTCATGGACTCGGCGATTGCGGTCGCAGTCCTGCTTGCCTCGATCTCCATGTCGGGCACCATCGGCAGTGCCAAGGTGACCTCCCTCATGATGGCATCACCAGCCATGGTCCTTGTGCGGCCCCGCGCGGCGGTAAATCCAGCACTCAAAAAGAGAGGAAGAGCTGCAGGGCGTAGATCACGACCGGATGCACGAGGTCGTGGGCCAAGAGCCACCCGAAGCTGCCGAGAGTGGCGACCGACAGCAAAACCTTTCCCGGCACATAGGGAACGGCGACCTGCTTGCGGACGGAGTCTAGCATGTCATTCCTCCTCAGTCGCCAGCCCTCTATCGCAAGGGGGTTGCCAACCCTGCCCGCCCGGAGCCGTCCGCCTGTAACTCTTTGATTTCCCGTGCGTTGTAGACATGAGCGGGAACAGAGTACCACACTGCCCCACCCAGCCCCGCGACATTCTGCCCCGCGTTATCACGCCCGCGCCACCTCCCAGAGCCGCAAACCCCCAGATTGCCGCGCTTACAGAGGTAGTCGGGACGAATTGTCGCGGCTCGGGCGTTTTGTCCCACCCTTTCGCGGGCAGGGGAAATCCCAGCCTCGACACGGGCGATTCACGGTGCGGGGAGATGGTTCAGAGATGCAACCCGGCCGCCGCTGGTCCCACTTCCTCCCCAGAAGCGATCTCTCGAGGGAGGCAGAGATGACCGATTCGAGCGCAGGCTGGACGCGACGGAGCTTTCTCTCGCTGGTGGGACGGGTCGGGGGCGCGGCCGCGGTCCACGAGACCATGACGGCCCTCGGCTGGATGCGGATGCCCGAGGCCTGGGCCGGACCGCCGAAGCTGGAGAAAGGCTCCGGCCGGGGCCGGAAGGTGCTCATCCTCGGCGCCGGCATCGGCGGGCTCACGGCGGCCTACGAGCTGACGAAAGCCGGCTACGAGTGCCTGATCCTGGAAGCCCAGGACCGGGCCGGGGGGCGCAGCCTCACCGCCCGCCGGGGCTCCACGATTACCGAGCAGAGCCCCGAGAACGGCGTCACCCAGCAGCACTGCCAGTTCGACGACGGGCTCTACCTCAACATGGGCCCCGGCCGGCTCCCCTACCACCACCGCCGGGTGCTGCACTACTGCCATGAGCTTGGAGTGCCGCTCGAGATCTACGTCATGTCGACCACCGCCAACCTGTTCCAGACGCAGGACGCGTTCGGCGGCAAGGTCATGCTCCGGCGCCGCCTGGAGACCGACGCCCAGGGCTATATCTCCGAGCTGCTCGCCAAACAGGTCTGCAAGGGCAGCCTCGACCAGGAGCTGACGCCGGCGGAGAGGAGGGACCTCTTGGAGCTCCTCAACGTCTTCGGCGACCTCGACGCGACGGGCTCGGAATGCTACGAGAAGGACCCGGCCTGCGGCCGGTCCGGGGGCTATGAGTATTGCGGCTCGACCCGCGCCGGCTGCGCGACGCTCACCATCTACGAGGCGTGCACGGCCTCGCAGCCGATCCCGCTGAAGACGCTGCTCCAGTCCCGGTTCTGGGACATCACGGGCGACGCCTCCTTCTACCAGCCGCTCGAATTCGAGTGGCAGCCCACGCTGTTTCAGCCGGTCGGCGGGATGGACCAGATCGTGGAGGGCTTCAAGCGCCAGATCGGGCAGCTCATCTCCTACCGCTCGGAGGCGAGGGCGATCCGCATCTCGGACGGCGGCGTCGAGGTCGACTACGTGGACCGCTTCAGCGGCCAGCATTGCAGCGCCCGCGCGGACTGGTGCCTGAGCAACATCCCGCTGCCGCTGCTGCAGGGGATCCCCGCGAACTTCTCGTCCGGCTTCAAGGACGCGGTGGACCACGGCAAGTTCGCGCCCACCTGCAAGGTGGGCTGGCAGGCCAACCGGCGCTTCTGGGAGTCGGACAGGTACCAGATCTATGGCGGGATCAGCTACGTCGACGACACCATCACCCAGATGTGGTACCCGTCCAATGGCTGGTTCACGGCGAACGGCACGCTGACCGGGGCCTACAACTACTCGAACCACGCCCTGGCGCTCGGCCGGATGAAGCTCGCGGACCGGCTCCGCCTGGCGCGCGAGCAGGGCGCGCGCCTCCACCCCGAGATCGGCGATCCCGCGATCGTGCCGGAGGATCTCGGGCTCTCCATCGCCTGGCAGAACGTGCCGTTCCAGCGCGGCGGCTGGGCGGACTGGAAGCCCGAGGATGACGAGTACTACGAGCGTCTGCTGGCGCCGGACGGCCGCTTTCACATCGTCGGCGACCAGGTCTCCACCCTGCCCGGCTGGCAGGAAGGGGCCATGATGTCCGCCGAGCACGTGGTGGAGCAGATCGCGGGCATCCGGCCCCTCACGGGGCCGGACGTCAAGCAGGCGCCGAACACGCGCCGGCTGGTGCAGGGCCTGCGTTAGCGGGCGGCCTCAGGGTAGCGGGGGCGAGCCCTCGTCTGCTACCATCGAGCGGCAGACGGGCTCGCCCGGAAGGGAAAAAAGATGGCGACAAGGATGGTCGAGCTTTCCGAGGCTCAGGGGTTGCTGGCGGAGCTGGTGGCGCAGGCTGCCGCCGGTACGGAAGTGGTGCTCACGGAAGGCAACACTCCTCGGGCGCGCCTGGTCGCGGTGCCGTCAGGGCGGCCACGGCGGGTGCCTGGCCTCCACCCTGCCAGCATGGAAGCCGCGGACGACTTCGATGCGCCGCTTCCCGATGAGTTCTGGGCAGGGACCGCGTGAAGCTTCTCCTCGACACGCACATCTTCATCTGGTGGGACAGCGAGCCGGACAAGCTCTCGAGGCCGGCTCTTGCCCTCTGCACCGACTCCGCACACGAGCTCGTCGTGAGCGTTGCCAGCCTGTGGGAAATTCAGATCAAGCGCCAGTTGGGCAAGCTGGACCTGCGGCTTCCGCTGGCCGAGATCGTGGCTCATCAGCAGGAGACGAACGGCGTCACGATCCTTCCCGTCGCACAGGCGCACGTGCTTGCGCTGGATCAGCTTCCCACCCATCACAAGGACCCCTTCGACCGCATCCTGGTGGCGCAGGCCCTCGTCGAGGGCGCTACGCTCGTCAGCGCGGACCCTGTCCTGAAGTCCTACCCGGTCGAAGTGCGGGCGTAGACCGGGGCTGGATAGACGAGCTCCAGGTCCGGACCGAACACGGGAATGCGCACGGCGATCTGCCAGTAGACTGCGTCCTCGCGTTCCATCTCCGTGCCCGGGAGGTCGGAGGGGATGTCGAAGGTCAGGGTGACCTCCCGGAGGCGCACCTCGGGGACGGGGAACTCGGCGGTCTGGGAGTAGATCACCGTCGGCACCCGGCCCTCCCCCTCCAGCAGCTCGTCGCGGACGCAGCGCAGGACCGCCAGGACCGGCCCCACCACCTCCGGGGAGGGCCGGGCCACCAGCACCGCCTCCAGCCGTCCGCCCGTGTGGGCGGGAAAGGTGATCCACCGCAGCAGCGGCTTGCGGTTCCAGAAGCCGTACCAGAGCTTGTTGAGGGTGTCGAAGACGACCAGGAGCCCGATCATATCCACGAGCAGGATGCCGATTTCGAGGCCGGGCGAGGCCGAGGGCAGCAGGAAGTTGAGGGCCGCGATCAGGACCACGGCAGCCGCGCGCGCGGGCAGGGCGTAGCGCGGCGCCGGCGTGTAGTCCGGCCCCTGCCCCTGGGGGCGCCAGGAGTCGGCCGGAAACGCCGACCGGGTGGGCACGTACAGCCGCTGACGCTCGCGCGATTCGTGGATCTCGCTCATAGGGTCCGGTCTCCAGTTCCTTCTTCCCGCACCAGCCGCGCCAGCACCAGCAGCAGCACGGCCACGGCGCCGACCAGCGCGCCCCAGAAGAGACCGCGGGGCACGCGGGTGGGATCGTTCACCCGCTCCGCGGGCGGCTCGGGAGCGAGGGTGACCTCCCGGGCGCGGGTTGGATCGAGCTGCGCGGCGATCAGGGAGAGGTCGTAGCGCGGCTCCCCGAGGCCCTCGCGGCCGTACAGGAGCCGGACGCCGCGCCCGCCCGGATGAAAGAAGCGCAGCGTCCAGGTTTCCAGGTGGAGCCTCATCCGGCCCAGCGGCAGCGGCGCGTTGTCCCCTTCGTCGAGGACGAGGTCGATGGTCTTCCCGGCATGGGCCGGGACGTCCAGGGTCAGCGGCGGCGCGGGCCCGGGCTCCGTGTGCCGCCAGATCCGCTCCGTGCCGACCCACTCCGGCCTGCCGCGGCGGGAGAGCGGTCCTTCCAGGCGGACGCTGCGCTCGAAGACTCCGGCGGTCGTGTCCACGATCAGACGCGCCTCGGGCAGGCGCGCGTGGGGCATCGTCAGACGGTAGCGGGACCGTGCCTCGTCCTCCACTTTCTCAGGCGCGGGAAGCTCGACGATCAGCGGGTCCGGATTGCGCTCGCGGAGGTACGGGATCTGCCGGCCCCTGGAGTCCGCGATCCGCAGGTCTCCGAGGTGGCTGTGGGCGAGCGCCGCATCGTCGAGCGTGAGGGCCGCCAGGCCGGGCTCGCGCTGGAGGATCTCCCGCGCGTAGCGGAACTCCTCGACGTCCAGAGGCGCGCCGGCCCGGCCGGCGTCTGGACTCTGAGGCGGGCTCCGGGGCGGGCTCTGGGCCGCGAGCGGGAGAGCCAGGAGGACGAGGAGAGCGGACTTCCTCACTCCTCCGGCTCCGGGGTCCGGGCCAGCACGAACTTCTGGATGAGCACCGCCACCGCCAGCAGGCACATCGCCAGCACCAGGTAGCTGGCGACGCGGTACAGGCCGCTGAGCGCGGAGGAGTCGAGGAGAAAGCCCTTGAGCACGGTGAGCACCAGGAGCGCAATCGCCGCGATCCGCGCGCCGCGGCTGCGTGCCGCGATGCCGGTCACGAGCAGCGCCAGCGCGAAGATCCCCCAGCCGAGGGTGTAGGTCAACCCCTCCGCCAGGGTCGCGCGCCCGGAGAGGAAGCTGAAGGTGAGCGTCGGGCCGGTCGAGAAGAAGTCCGCGATCTCGATGTTGAGCAGCAGGAACAGGAGCACGCCGCCCGCGGCGGAGAGGAGCGTCGAGAGCCGCGGCAGGCCCGCGGTCAGGCGGTCTTCTGTCGGGCGCAGCAGCCAGGCGCCGGCGAGGAGCGCCGCGGCGGCGACCAGGTAGGTGTAGAGATACCAGTTCCAGACCGGCACCGCGGCCCGCGGATGGTAGGTGAGCACCGCCGGGTTGAGCGACAGCCGCGCGAACACCACGGCGGCGAGCCCCGCGGTCCACAGCAGCAGGCCCCGGTGCGGGATGCGGCCGTAGAGCCAGGCCAGGGCCGCGGCGAGCAGCGCCCAGCCGATCGTGATCCACTGCTTCTCCAGTTGCAGCGGGATCGCCACGGTCACGAACGCCAGCACCGCGCCCGCGACCAGCGCGACACGGCCGAGGTCGCGCTCCCCCGGGGGCTCACCCCCCTCAATACTGAGAAGCTTCCGCAGCAGGAACGCGAGCGCCCCGGCCTGGAGCAGCGGCAGCAGGCCGATCACGCTGCCGAAGCCGAGCTCCTCCAGGTTCAGGCGCGCCAGGAAGAAGTACGCGGTGCTCGCCAGCACCGCGGCCAGCCAGGGCTGCCGCAGCGGACGAGCCCGCCGGCCGAGTACCAGCGGCCAGGCGAGATAGATCAGGAGGATCACGGTAGCGAGGACGAGGGCGAGGTGGTCCCAGTACGGGCCGTCGTGGCTCCAGAAGGCGGCCACTGCGAGGAACGACGTCGCCACCGAAGCCGGCGCCACCCAGGGCCAGTCGAGCTTCCAGGCGAGCGCCAGCAGGGCGGCGACGAGCCCGGCCTGGACGGGCAGCGCCAGCGCGATCCCCGGCGGCGCATCCGCGAGACCGGCAACGGTGGCGACGATCTGGGCCGCGACGAGCCCGGCCACCGCGCCCCTGGCGCAGGTCCGGGTGAGATCCCCGGTCTCCTGCTCGCGGCGCCGCGCCATCCAGATCCACCCGACGCCGAAGGCCGCCAGGACCGCTTCCGCCACCAGCGCCACGGCCGGCCAGGGCGCCCGCTCCTCCACGACCATCCAGGTGAGGACGACCAGATGGGCAAGGACCAGGGAGGCCACCTGCAGCCCGCCCCGCCTCAGCACGAGCGCCGCCACACCGGCCGCGAGGACGAGCAGCGCCAGCACCCCGAACACCGGCCAGGGCGGCAGAGACAGGTTCGGCTGCGTCGCCACGAAGAGCACGAAGACGTGACCGATGAGCGCCAGGTAGACGCCGCGGGGCTCCTCCGTTCCCTCCTCTCTCCGGGCCGTCCAGGCATTGCCCACGAGGGCGACCAGGGAGAAGAGGGCCACGAGCAGCAGGGCCGGGACCACCCGGCCGTCGAGCGGGACCGTCGCCCACCAGAGCCCGATCAGGAGCCAGGAGAGCACGACGCCGGCGAGCGCCAGGGCCGGCCGGCGCTCCTCCCGCGCCTCCAGGAAGAGACCGGCGTTGAGCAGCGTGAGCAGCAGGGCCAGGCCCCAAATCGCCGATGCGGCCACCGGTCCGAGAGAGAGGAAGCCGAGCAGCGCCAGCCCGGCGAGGAGCACCACGGAGCTCGCCCCCTCCGGCCGCAGGCGCCGGCCCAGCCGCCGCGCCGCCATGGGCACGCCCAGGTAGAAGAGACCGAACACCGCGTAGAGCGCCAGGCCCGGGAGCAGCCGCTCCGGCGTCAGGTGCCGTCCCGACCAGACCGCCTCCGCGGCCACGGCGAAGAAGGCCGCGCCGAAGTGGATCCAGCCCGACTCGTAGATCAGGGCGAACGCGGCCGAGGCCAGCAGCAGAAGAAAGAGAACGCCGAACGTCAGGCCCGGCGCGGCCGCGGCCGGCTCCAGGACGATCAGCGCCGGAAAGGCGCTCAGCAGCAGGGGCGCGGCGAACGTCCCGTCGCCCGGCGAGAGCCTGCCGCCGAGCCGCCGCGACACCCAGGGCGCCGCCAGGTAGAGGAGCACCTCCGCCGACAGGAACGCCAGCACCTCCGGCCAGGCCGCCGGGCGATACGACCTGAGCAGCCAGAGCGCCCAGACGACGACCGTGGCCGCGGCCCCGGCCCCGTGCAGGAGCTCCGGCCCGCGCGCCGCGGAGAAGACGGCGAGCCCGGTGCCGAGCAGCAGCAGGAAGCCGAAGAGCAGGCCGTAGTGATCGCCGAAGCCCGGAGCCGCCGCCAGGTAGACGGCGAGCAGCAGCGGCAGCCCGGCGCCGAGCGCCGCCACCTGCCGGAAACCCGCATCCGTCTCTTCCGATCTGGGTCCCCTCGCCACGAACGGCGCGAGCAGGTAGAGCGCCGGGAAGACCAGGAAGATGCCGAGCGCCAGGGGAATGCGCGCCGGGTCGAGGTAGCGCAGGACCCAGCTCCATTGATAGAGGAACGTGAAGGCCAGCGCGAGCCGGATCAGGATCGTCCAGCGGCGATGGAGGGAGACCCACGCGAGGCCCGCGTTGAGCAGCAGCAGGTAGCCGAAGAGCGCGATGGGACGGTCCTCGCCGGTGGACAGCAGAGCGGGCGTGGCGAAGCCGCCGACCAGGCCCAGCAGGGCGATGAACGGCGAGTCGCGCCGGATCGCCAGGCCCACGGCCACGGCCGCCACCAGGGCCATCAGCAGGAAGGCCGGGGTGGCGCCGAGCAGGTTCCAGAGGGCGTGGGAGGCGAAGATCGTCGAGAACAGGATCGCGATGCCGGCCGCGTCGAGAGCGTTCGCGGTCACCGGGTAGCGCCGCGCCGCCTTGAGCTCGCAGACCACCAGGAGCCCGGCCCCGGTCAGGATGCCGATCGCCATCCGGATGGGCGCGCCGAGCCAGCCGTGCTGGATCGAATAGCGCAGGAAGAGGACGGCGGCGATGGCGAGCATGATGCCGGCCATCCACGAGAAGAGCCGCACGCCCACCAGGTTCTCCCAGTCCATCTCCGGCTTCGGGATGCGCCCCAGCGCAGCTCGCGCGTCGTCGACGAGGGACGGGGGGGGCGGCGGAGGAGGGGGCCCGGGAGAGGGGACGGGGGCGAGGGGCTTCGGAGACGGAGCCACCACGACCTTCGGCGGAGGCGGGGCCGGAGCGGGAACGGCGGGGAGAGGAGCGGGCGTCTCCACCGGCGGTGGATGGAGATTGCGGATCTCCCGCCTGAGCTCACCCAGCCTCTCGGCCAGGGTGGCGATCAGCTTCTGCTGGCTCTCCAGACCGGCCTCGAGACCCGCGATCCGGTTCCGCGCCCGCACCTCGCGCACGATCAGCCAGACCACCGCGATCGCCAGGAGCCAACTGACGCATTCCATGCCGGACCTCCGAGCAGCGAGCTGAGGTGGAGTGACAGGCTGATCTTAGCCGTTCAGGTCCAGCGCAGGAAGCGCGCCCCGAGCACCGAGAAGAGCACGGCGAAGCCCAGGAGCGCCCCCGCGGGGAGGAGCACCGCCTCGATCCCGCGGCCGAACGAGATCAGGGAGTGGAACGCGTCCATGGCCCAGGCGGTCGGCAGCGCGTGCGCCGCGTTCCACAGCCAGCGCGGCATCACCTCGCTCGGCCACCAGCAGCCGCCCAGCGCGCCAAGCACCATGCCTACGATCCATCCCACGGTCGAGGCCTGCTCCGGCGTGCTCAGCACCGCGCCCAGGAGGAGCGACAGCCCCGAGCACGCCGCGGCATAGGCGAAGAGGACCAACAGCAGGCCGCCGGGCGAGCCGCCGAAGGAGATTCCGAAGAGGAGACGGCCGGCCAGGAGATAGATCGCGATCTGCGCGCCCGCCATGAGCATCCGGCCTGCCAGCTTGCCGACGAAGATCCGACCGCGGCTCAGGGGGAGCATGGCCTGGCGGCGGATCATCCCCTGGCGCTTTTCGAGCGTCAGGAAGACCGCGCCGTAGATCGTGGTCATCATCAGCACGAAGAAGGTCAGCGTGCCGGGCACGCTCTGGGCGAACCCGGTGGGCACCGCCCGCCCCTTGCCGGCCGTGGAGACCTTCACCCGCACCAGCGGCGGCCGGCGGGCCAGGGCCGCGTAGGCCTCCGGCCCCTCCGGAAGCGATGACGCCTCCGGCAGCTCGGTCAGCCGGCCCAGGACGCGCACGATCGCCCGCACCGTGGTCACCTGGGCGGCGAGGGAAAACTCCTGGTCCGCGCCGGGCTGGCTCTCCAGACGCAGCTCCTGCGGCTTCGCGGCCAGCACCCCGGCGGTGAACCCGGCCGGAAGGATCAGGGTGCGCCGCGGCGGCTCCTCACCTTTCTCGACCTCCTGCAGCTCGATCTGCTCGTCCTCGAGCTCGGCGATCCGCAGTTCGGCGATCAACTCGCGGGCGAGCCACCCGCCGTCGCGGTCCTCGATCCCCAGGGTGACCTTGGGCGGCCCCTGCGAGCCGCCGCCCATCTGCCCGAAGAGCCACATGAAGGCGACCGGCAGGGCGAGCATCCAGACGAGCGCGGCCTTGTCGCGCCAGGTGAGGCGCAGGTCGTTGAGCGCCAGGAGCGCCACCTGCCGCAAGCCGCTCACGCCGCCCCCTTGAGCACCCGGCGGCGCAGGAGCGCTCCGCCCAAAGTCAGGAGCGCGAGCCCCGAGCCGGCCAGGATGCCGGTATGGAGCAGCACGTCCCGCGGCCCGCCTCCGTCCAGCAGGAGCGCCTTGTACCCCTGGGTGCCCCAGTAGAAGAGCGACAGCGGGGAGATCGCCCGCATTGCCCGCGGGAGGCTGTCCAGGGGGAGGAAGCTGCCGCCCGAAAAGGCCAGCACCAGGTAGATGACATTGCCGACCGTCGAGCCCTGGCGCT
>JBJMGZ010000724.1:0-14663 GCA_045807605.1 Thermoanaerobaculia bacterium
GGTGCCGGCGGCGAGCAGGGCCTGCGCGACCCGCCAGCTCCGCTCGGCCTTGCTGCCCTTGAACCGGCGGTCGAGCCGAGGGCGCAAGCGGTCGTGGCGGAACTGCTTCACCACCACGTCGAGCCCTTCCATGCGGCTCAGGTAGAGATAGTTGCGCCCCCAGTGGAGCGTCTTGAGCGCGGAGCCCGGATCGGCGAGGCGGCGGACCTCCCCCTCCAGGTCGGAGGGGCGGAGGCCGGCGTTCAGCTCGCCGGTCCAGCCCGGAATGGAAAAAGGCTCGGTCTTCACACTTCCACGACGTCGAAGCGCTCGTGGTGCATCTCGGGATCGCTTTGAAGGAGGATGTGGACGCCGAGAGACCGCTCCACCTCGGTGAGGATGGCGCGCTCCTCCTGCTGCAGGGCGCGGGCGATCTCGGGGTTGACCCGCAGCAGGATCTCCGACTGCCCCATGCGGCCGCGCAGGTGGAGCAGCTCCTTGCGCAGATTGAGGCAGATCGTCGCGACCGACTTGATCCGGCCGCGGCCTCCACAGTACGGGCACGGCTGGGTGAGCAGCCGCTCCAGGTTGGCCCGGCTGCGCTTGCGGGTGACCTCCACCAGCCCGAACTCGGAGATGTTGAGCACCTTGGTCTTCGCCCGGTCCCGGCGCAGCTCCCCCTCGAGGGCCGAGAACACCTGCTCGCGGTGCTCCTGCTCGATCATGTCGATCAGGTCGATGACGATGATGCCGCCGAGGTCGCGCAGCCGGATCTGCCGCACGATCTCCTGCACGGCCTCCAGGTTCGTCTGGAGCACCGTGTCCTCCAGGTTGCTCTGCCCGACGAAGCGGCCGGTGTTGACGTCGATCGCCACCAGCGCCTCGGTCGGGTTGATGACGATGTAGCCGCCGGACTTGAGCCAGACCTTGCTCTTGAGCGCGGCTTCGATCTGCTCCTCGATGCCGAACTGCTCGAAGAGCGTCGCCTCCTGGCGGAAGAGCTTCACCTTGCCCACCAGGCCGGGCTGCACCTGGTCCAGGAACTCGACGATGCGCTCGTAGGTCTCCTCGCCGTCCACCCAGAGCACCGAGTAGTCCGAGCGCAGCAGGTCGCGCACCACCCGCAGGGCCAGATCGAGGTCCTGGTGGAGCAGCGTCGGCGCCGACACCTTGCCGGCGCGCTGGCGGATCTTCTCCCAGAGCTTCGAGAGATAGTTGAGATCGCTCTCGAACTCCTCGCTGCCCTTGTTCTCGCCCACGGTGCGGACGATCAGCCCGCCATTGCCGCCGATGCCGTTGACGCCGATCGGGAGCTGGCCGATCAGCCCGAGCAGGCGCTCGCGCTCGGCGTCGTCCTCGATCCGCCGTGAAACCCCGAAGTGCTTCACGGTCGGCAGCAGCACGAGATACCGGCCGGGCAGGGTCACGTGCGTGCTGATCCGCGCCCCCTTGCTCGGCAGCGGGTCCTTGACCACCTGGACGATGATCTCCTGCCCGGACTTGAGCAGCTCGTCGATCGAGGGCGCGCCGTGATGGGCCGGCGGCTCGTCCGGACGCGGCTCCTCGATCTCCAGCTCGTCCATGGACTCGACGTCCGAGGCCACGTCGCTGACATAGAGGAAGGCATCGCGCTCCAGACCCACGTCCACGAACGCGGCCTGCATGCCGGGGAGCACCCGGGTCACGCGCCCCTTGTAGACGTTGCCGACCAGCCCGCGGTGGCGGTGGCGCTCGACGAAGATCTCGGTCAGCCGGTCCTCTTCGAGCACCGCGATCCGCGTCTGGTGCGGATCGCTCTCGATGAGCATCTTGCAGGTCAGGGCTCCCCTCCCACCGGTCATCGGTTCACGTACCGCCGCAGGTCCACCCCGAGCATGATGCCGGTCGAGAGGAAGTTCACCATGGTGAAGGAGCCGCCGTAGGACAGGAACGGAATGGGAATGCCGGTGATCGGCACGAAGCCGACCACCATGGCGCTGTTGTAGATGATGTGGAAACATTGCACGGACAGGAGCCCCGTGACGAGCAGGATCCCGGCCCTGTCGCGGGCGCGGATCGCAATCCGCGCGGCGCTGGTTATGTAGAGGGCATAGAGCCCGAGCACCCCCAGCACGCCGAGAAAGCCCCACTCCTCGGCGAGCACGGCCAGGATGAAGTCGGTGTGGCGCGCCGGCAGGTAGTGGAGCTGGCTCTGCGTGCCCTGCAGATAGCCTTTGCCCAGCAGCTCGCCCGAGCCCACCGCGATCTTGCTCTGCCGCACCTGGTAGCCGGCGCCCAGCGGATCGTTCTCCGGCTGAAGGAAGGTGAGCACGCGCTGGCGCTGGTAGCCTTTCATGCCGAAGGTCCAGATGCCGGCGCCGAGCACGACCGCCAGGACCGCGGCCGTGATGAGCAGCCGCGGGCGGATGCCGGCCACCAGGAGCATGCCGGCGATCAGCGGAGCGAACATGGCCGCGCCGCCCATGTCCGGCTCGATGGCCACCAGCACCATGGGGAGCGCCACGATCGCCACCGCCATGAAGATCTGCGGCAGGTCCAGGACGCGCCGGTTCAGGCCCGCGAGATAGCGCGCCACGAGCAGGCCTGTCGCGAGCTTGGCGAACTCCGACGGCTGGAACTGGAACGGCCCGATCTGGAGCCAGTTGGCCGCGCCGCCGCGCTCGACGCCGGCGAAGAGCACGAGCACGAGCGAGGCCACGCCGAGCACGTAGAGCGCCAGCGACAGATCGAGCAGCACGTGGTAGTCGATGCTCACCACGATCAGCAGGAGAACGAAACCGAGGCCCACCCAGAGCGCCTGCCGCGGCAGGTAGTCGACCGGCATCTCGGCGCTCGCGCTGTGCACGGTGAGCAGGCCGATGGCGGCCAGGAGCAGGGCCGACAGGGTCAGACCCAGGTCCACCGAGGAGAGCAGCCGCAGCCGCGGCTTCTCCTCAGCGATGGGCAGGATGCTGGAGATCGACCTTGAAGTACTTTGCATGGAGAGCCTGCGCGATGGGTGCCGCCGACCTGGAGCCCGAGCCGCCGTGCTCGGCGAAGACGGAGACGACGATCTCCGGGTTCTGGGCCGGAGCGAACGAGGTGAACCAGGCGTGGTCCCGGAACTTGAACGGGAGGGCCTTGGCGTCGAGACGGGACGATTGCCCGATGACCTGCACGGTGCCGGTCTTGCCGGCCATCTCGGCGCCCGGCACCCGGGCGGAGTTGTAGGCCGTGCCGCCGGGCTCGTTGACCACGGCCCAGAGCCCTTCGTGCACGATGCGGATGGCGTTCTCGTCGAGCGGCACGCGCTCCGGCTCCGGCATCTCGACATCCTTGATCAGGTGCGGGATCACCTTGCGCCCGCCGTTGGCCACGATGGCGGTCATCTCGGCCATCTGGAGCGGCGTCATCAGCACCGGCCCCTGGCCGATCGAGACCGAGATGGTCTCGCCGGGGTACCACTTCATGCCGCGCACCTTGAGCGCCCACTCCGGATCGGGAACGAGCCCCTTCTTCTCCCCCTGGATGTCGATGCCGGTCAGCGAGCCGAGCCCCACGAGGCGCGAGAACGCGGCGATGCGCTCGATGCCCATGCGCTGGCCGAGGCTGTAGAAGTAGACGTCGCAGGAGTTCTTGAGCGCGCCGCGGGCCGAGAGCGTGCCGTGCCCGCCCTTCTTCCAGCAGCGGAAGTAGCGGCCGTAGAAGCTGGCGCCGCCGCCGCAGGAGGTGGAGGTGTGCTCGTTGACCACCCCCTCGGTCAGCCCGGCCGCGGCCATGACGATCTTGAACGTCGAGCCCGGCGAGTAAGTGTTCTGGATCGCCCGGTTCTGGAGCGGACGGTTCGGGTCCTCGATCAGCGCCTCCCAGTCCTTCTTCTGCAGCCGGCGTGCGAACAGGTTCGGGTTGAACGACGGCGAGGAGACCAGGGCGAGCACCTCGCCGTTGCGCGGGTCCATGGCCACGATCGAGCCGACCTTCTCCGGGCCGGTGAGCCAGCGCGCGGCCTCCTGTTGAAGATCCAGATCGATGGTCAGCATCAGGTTCTTGCCCGGCACCGCCTCGCGCCGCCCGTACTCCTCCAGGAGCCGGCCGCGGCTGTCCACGACCACGGCCCGCTCGCCGTCCACGCCGCGCAGGATGCGGTCGTAGGTCTGCTCGATCCCCTTCTTGCCGACCAGGTCGCCCGGCTCGTAGAGCCCCTGCGAGTCCGCGATCTCCTTCTCGCTCGCCTCGCCCAGGTAGCCGAGCAGGTGGGCGGTCTGCTCGCGGTGGCGGTAGAGCCGCAGGTGCTGGACCTCGACCTCGAACTCGGGGAACTCCAGCCCCGCCACGCCGATCCGCGCCACCTGCGACAGCGACAGGTTCTCGGCCAGGAGGACCGGCTTGAAGTCGGGGATGGCGGCGTAGCCCTCCATCAGCGCGTGCAGCTCGGGCAGCGGCCGGCCCAGCACTCCGGCCGCGAACTCCAGCGCGCCCGGCAGGTTCTGGCTGCGGCTGCGGTCCACCATCAGGTTGTAGCTCGGGATGTTCTCGACCAGCAGCCGCCCCTTGCGGTCGTAGATCAGGCCGCGGGGCGCCTGGATCGGCAGCTTGCGCAGGCGGTTGTTCTCGGCCAGCTCGCGATAGTAGTCCCCCTGCACGAGCTGCACGAACCAGAAGCCGACCGCGATGAGGACGAGCAGGCCCGTCACCACCCGGCTCAGCAGCTTGAGACGGAAGACCAGATCGTCACGATGCTCGCGGACCACCTGCATGCTTCACAATCCTTCTTCAGCCAAGCATTCATCCAAGCCGCAACCGGCTCATCCGGTTGCGGCGACGGGAGTCTGCGCCCTGCCGCCAGCGGCTGCCGGCGCTATAGAGCATCATGCCGAGCACCCCGCACAGCCCGGCCTTGAGCGCCACCCCGAAAGGCGTGGGGAGCTGCGGATCGGGCAGCAGCATGACCATCAGGCCGACCACGATCGCCTCCTGCAGCGCGGCGGCGAAGCTCACCACCGCCAGCACCCCGGTGGCGCGCTGGATGACCAGCCGCTGCGCCAGCCGGGCCGTGCTGTAACCTACGATGGTATCAGCGAAACCGAACAGCCCGAAGGGGTTGTTGGTCAACGTGTCGTGCACCAGGCCGACCAGCATGCCGGCGAACAGGCTGGCCAGGGAATTGCCTCCCAGCCCGTAGAGCACGACCACGACGAGGAAGACGTCCAGGGGCCGTGCCAGCTCCGGCCAGAGCTGCATCAGGCCGAGGTGCAACAGCACGGCGGCGGCGAGGCCGGCCAGCAGCTTAAGGGCGGACACCGGGCACGGCCTCCTTCACGCCGGTCGGGACCGGCGAATGGTCGAGCAGGTAGACCTGGTCGAGAGCCCCGAGGTCGACGGCCGGGGCGACATGGATGCGATGGAAGAGCTGGCCGCCGCTCTCGACCTTGACCACGGTGCCGATCGGGATGCCGCGCGGGTAGACGCCGTCGATGCCCGCGGTCAGCACCCGGTCGCCGGGCTTCACGTCGGCCTGGTGCGGCACGTAGTCGAGGTCCAGCCCGCCCTGGCCCAGGCCGCTGCCGCGCACCACCCCCTGGCGCCGGGTGCGCAGGATCATGGCCCCGACGCTGGCGGCGCGGTCGGTGATGAGCTGCACCTTGGCATAGGGCCCGGCGACCGTGACCACCCGCCCCACCAGGCCCGAGGAGGAGAGCACCGGCTGGTTCATCCGCGCCGGCGCGCCGCCGGTGTAGATCACCAGGGTGCGCAGCCAGGAGGCGTGGTCCACGTAGACCACGTCCACGGCGCGGATGCCGCCGACCGGAGGAGTGGTGTACTCGACCGCGGCGCCGAGCCGGCGCATGTCGTTCTCCAGGTCGGAGAGCTGGAGGAGCCGCAGGCGCAGCTCCTCGTTCTCGTGCCGCAGATGGGCGTTCTCGTCCTGGAGGGTGCCGCGCAGGCGCATGCCTTCGCGGAGCTCGCCCAGGCTGGTGGGGACCGAGGTCACCATCCTGGCGGCGGGACCGAGGACGCGCAGGCCGGCCGATTCCAGCCAGGTGTCGCCCGACCGGGCGCCCCGCACCGCGAGGTACACGAGTTGGGCGACCAGCACGACGATCAGCACCCAGCCGGTGCGGCGCTCGTCCAAGTTCCGCCTCCGTCGCTCCCCTCGGGGGGGCTAGCGGATCGAGACCTTGCGCAGCAGGTCGATGTCCGAGAGGACCCGGCCCGTGCCGAGCACGACGGAGGCCAGGGGGTCCTCGGCGAGCACGACCGGCAGGCCGGTCTCGTCCCGGAGACGCTGGTCGAGGTTGCGCAGCAGGGCGCCGCCGCCGGAGAGCACGATGCCCTTGTCCATGATGTCGGCGGACAGCTCGGGCGGCGTGCGCTCGAGCGCCATGCGCACGGCCTCGACGATCGTGGCCACGGTTTCGGCGAGGGCCTCGCGGATCTCCTCGTCGGTGATGGTCAGGGTCTTGGGCACGCCCTCGACGAGGTCGCGGCCCTTGATCTCCATCTTGAGCTCCTCCTTGAGGGGGTAGGCGGAGCCCAGGTCGATCTTGATCTGCTCGGCGGTGCGCTCGCCGATGAGCAGGTTGTACTTGCGCTTCAGGTACTGGATGATCGCCACGTCCATCTCGTTGCCGGCGATGCGCACCGAGCGGCTGTAGACGGTGCCGGCGAGCGAGATCACCGCCACGTCCGTGGTGCCGCCGCCGATGTCCACGATCATGTTGCCCGACGGCTCGGTGATCGGCAGGCCGGCGCCGATGGCGGCCATCATGGCCTGCTCGACCAGGAAGACCTCGGAGGCGCCGGCGCGCATCGCCGAGTCGCGCACCGCGCGCTTCTCCACCTGCGTGATCTCCGACGGCACGCCGATGACGATCCGCGGATGCACGTACATCTTCCGGCCGTGCGCCTTCTTGATGAAGTACTCGAGCATCCGTTCCGTGACCTCGAAGTCGGCGATGACGCCGTCCTTCATCGGCCGGATCGACTCGATGTTGCCCGGCGTGCGGCCGAGCATCTCCTTGGCTTCGCTGCCGACCGCTTCGATGCGGTTGGTGAGCTTGTTGATGACGACGACGGAGGGCTCGCGAACCACGATGCCCTGGCCGGTGGCGAACACCAGGGTATTGGCGGTGCCGAGGTCGATGGCGAGGTCCTTCGAAAAGTATCTGAGAAGCGAGGCGAGGGGCATCTGGGCTTGGAATCCTTTTGGCTTGACGGGCCGGCGGCGCAGGGCGCACGCCGGCTGTTACGGCTCGTTGCGGCAGACGGCTACGACATTCTAAGGGTTTTCGACGAAGACGCGATGCCTGCGGGACGATTGGTTCCCCCAGCTGTCGCGCGCCCGGATCTCGATGAAGCTCCAGCCCTCCTTTTCGAGCTGGACCGTCTTCTTGAAAGACCCGTCCGCCTCGACCTTGACCTGCTCTCCGTTGATCTCGACCTGGGCTCCGGGCTCGCTGGTCCCCTCGACGATGAAGATACTACCGTAGGATTTCACGTCGTCCAGGTCAAGCGCCGGCGGCGTCTCGTCCTTTTCGCCCGCGCCGGAGCGCGAGGAGCCGACCCGGAACTTCCACGTCTGGCTCCACGGCCCCTGCACGCCGCTCCTGTCGAACGCCGCCACCCGCCACTGGAAGGTGCCCTCGCCGCGCAGGCCCAGGGTCGCCTTCGGGGCCGTGCGGTTCTTGACGTCGATGATGTTGTCGACGAAGAGGTGGGTGCGCGAGACCTGCAGGGCGTACCTGGCGGCGCCCTGCACGGGGTCCCAGGTGAGGGCGACCCGCGGCACGCGGTCGAGGTCCAGGTCCACGTTGTCCGCGGGCGTGATCAGCGCGGGCCGGGCCGGCAGCGGGGCGGCCGCGGAGAGCAGGTCGCCGGTCTGGACCACCTGCTCCTGGGGCTTGACCTCGCGCTTGAGGCCCCCCTTCGCGGTCAGCTCGATGCCGCCTTTGTAGGCGCCGAAGCGCCCCTGGTTGGACTTCGGGTCCACGCTCACGAACGCCTCGGAATCCTGCTGCACCCGCGCGACCGCGTTCGGCGTCCTGACGTTGCTCGTGCCCTGGCGGGTGTTGAGGTCCACCCAGCCGAACTCCATCTGGATCGCCTGCTCCTCGCGGCCCTCCGCGGAGCGCGCCGAGGAGACGATGAACTGGGTGTTCGGCCGCACCGTGTAGAGCGTGCCGTCGACGAACATGATCTCGGCCGAGCCGTTCTCCGCGGTGCGCACGTAGTCGCCGTTCTGGAGCGGCACGCGGGTGCGCGCCTCCTTCCACTCGCCGCCGTCGCCGCGGCGGTATTCGACGTCCCCCTGGATCGACATGAACTGGGCCTGGCCGAGGGTGTCGGACAGGTGCAGGGCGTCGAGGACCGACAGCAGCACGTTGCGGCTGCGGCGGGCGTTTTCGAGCGTGCCCTGGTAGTCCTGGTTGGAGTACTGGTTGCGCGCCTCCTGGAAGCCCTGCCAGGCGTCGTCGAGCTCGGCGCGGAAGCCGCTCGTCGCCCGGGGCTCGCTCTGGAGGCGCTGGAGCAGCCGCTGGGTCTCGTCCAGGACCTCCCCGGCATCGCGCTCCAGGGCGCGTCTCTCCCAGGACCGGTAGAGGTAGAAGCTCACGCCGAGGACGGCGATCATCGTCAGGATGATGAGGAACGCCCGCAGCGTCTCTTCCGAGACACTGTACCAATCCCGCTTCCGGCGTTTGGCCTTCTGGGCGATCAACGCGCTAACGACCTCTCATGTAGGAAGGCGAATATATCACAGGCTTGCCCGCGGTGTGGCCGGACAGGTAAACTTCCCGGTCCTCCGGGAAAGGAGCTTTTCCGATGTTGAAAGTGTTCCGTGACAACCTCAAGCACCTGAAGTGGATCCTCGTCTTCGTGGTGCTTTTGTTCATCTTCTTCATCTGGGCCGACTTCGGCACCGGCATCCGCAACCGGGGCGCCAGCGGACCCCAGGTCGCCGCCTACGTGGGCGACGGCGAGGTCACGCTGCCCGAGTTCGAGCGCCACTACCGGCAGCTCGAGGGGCTGTACGGCCAGATCTACGGCGAGCGCATGACCCCCGAGCTGGCCAAGCAGATGGGCCTGCCCATGCAGGCGCTCAACCAGGCGGTCAGCCAGGAGATCCTCCTCGGCGAGGCCCGCCGGATGGGCCTGGAGGTCACCGACGCCGAGCTGCGCGACCGCATCCTGGAGGAGCAGACCTTCAAGGACGAGCAGGGCCGCTTCGTCGGCGAGGATCGCTACCAGGACCTGGTGCGCAACCGCCTCGGCTACCCCAGCCCCGCCCAGTTCGAGCAGGGCCTGCGCGAGGAGCTCCTGGTGCGCAAGCTGATGGACATCCTGGAGGCCAACCTCTTCGTCTCCGACAAGGAGGTCGAGGAGGCCTACCGGCAGCAGGTCGAGCGCGCCCGCATCCGCTACGTCGAGCTGCCGCGCGCCCGCTTCGCCCAGAACGCCCGCGCCACGGACGCCGAGGTGAAGGATTACTTCGCCAGGCACACGCAGGAGTACCGCCTGCCCGAGCAGCGCGAGGCCGCCTACCTCCTGGTCGATCCGTCCCAGCTCGCCGCCAAGGTGCCGGCGGACGAGCAGGCGCAGCGCGCCTACTACCAGGAGCACAAGGAGGAGTTCGCGCAGCCGGAGCTGGTCCATGCCCGCCACATCCTCGTCAAGACCGAGGGGCGGACCGACGACGAGGCGAAGAGGATCCTGGAGGGCGCCCGCGCCCGCCTGGCCAAGGGCGAGGCCTTCGCCGCCGTCGCCCGCGAGATCAGCGAGGAGCCCGCGGCCAAGACGACCGGCGGCGACCTCGGCCTGTTCGGCCGCGGCCAGATGGCCGGCCCGTTCGAGGAGGCCGCCTTCGGCGCCCAGCCCGGCTCGCTGGTCGGCCCCGTCCAGACCCAGTTCGGCTGGCACCTGATCGAGGTCCTGGAGAAGCAGCCCGCCGGCACGCGGCCGTTCGAGCAGGTGAAGCCGCTGGTCGGCCAGCGCCTGTCCGCGCAGCGCACCGCCGAGATGGCCGAGGCCCGGGCGCGGGAGCTCGCCCAGAAGCTCGCGAAGGACAAGCCGGAGAGCGCCGACGCGCTCAAGGCCATGGCCAACCCGGCGCTGGGGATCTCCTTCGGCGAGACCGGCCTCTTCGCCCGCCAGGAGCCGGTGAGCGGGCTCGGCTTCGCGCCGGCGTTCACCAACGCCGCCTTCACCCTGCAGAAAGGGGGCGTGTCCGAGGCCGTCCAGACCCCCCGCGGCTGGACGGTGTTCTACCTCAAGGACGTCAAGGCGCCGCGCGTGCCCGAGCTCAAGGACGTCGAGCCGCGGGTGCGCGCCGCCGTCGACCGCCAGAAGCAGCAGGAGCTCGCCGTGCAGCAGCTCCGCCAGGCCAAGGCGCCGGGCGCGACGCTCGACCAGGTCGCGGCCGGTCTCGGCCTCGAAATCAAGGAGAGCGCCGAGTTCGGGCTCGACGGCCAGATCGCCGGCATCGGCCAGAACCCCGAGCTCGCCAAGGCCGCCATGGCCCTCAACCCCGGCCAGCTCGGCGGCCCGGTCAACGACGCCCAGGGCGCCGTGCTCTTCGAGGTCAAGGAGCGCAAGAGCTGGGATCCCATCCAGTTCGCCGCCGCCCGCGAGCAGACGCGCGAGCAGGTCCGCCGCGAGAAGCTCAACGCGCTGGAGTCGGCCCTGCTGGAGAAGCGCCGCCGCGAGCTGGACGTGCGCTTCGACCCGCAGGTCCTGGAGGAGTTCGGGATCACCGAGCCGGCGAACCCGGCCGGCTGATGATCGGCTATCTGCAGGGCAAGCTCCTCAAGGCCACGCCGGAGCGCCTGCTCCTCGACGTGCAGGGGGTCGGCTACGAGGTGCACGTCCCGCTCTCGACCTGGTACGAGATCGAGAAGCGGGGCGGCACCGGCGCCGCCAACATCGCGCTCTACATCCATACCCAGGTCCGCGAGGATGAGATCGCGCTCTTCGGGTTCTGGACCGAGCGCGAGAAGGCGCTGTTCGAGAAGCTGATCGCGGTGGGCGGCATCGGGCCGCGGCTGGCGCGGGTGATCCTCTCGGGCATGGCGCCCGACGACCTGCTCGGCGCCATCGCGTCGGCCGACATCGGCCGGCTGGGCACGATCCCCGGGATCGGCAAGAAGACCGCCGAGCGCATGGTGCTGGAGCTCAAGGACAAGATGCGCGAGCTGGCCGCCGAGCTGCCCGAGAAGAGCGCCGCGCCGCCGGCCGATCAGGACGTGGTCTCCGCCCTGGTCAACCTCGGCTACAAGGCCGCCCAGGCCGAGCGCGCCGTGGCCGAAGCCCGGCGCGAGAAGCCCGACGCCGCCTTCCACGACCTGCTGCGCGCGAGCCTCCACCGGATGTCGCGCGCGTAGGGGCGGCTAGTCGGAGATCCCTCCCACCGGCGCCGCGAAGTACCCGACGACGTCGACCAGCACGTGGACGCTGCTCCCGTCGTCCTGCATCAGCGCCAGGATGGACAGGTTGCCCAGGCCGTCCGTCGACAGCGGCAGGATCGCGTTGTTCGCCACGACGGCGCCGGCCTTGTAGCTGACCGTGTTGGTCGCCGGGGCCGGGTAGTTGCCGGGGAAGACCACCAGGTTCCCCGGGCTCGAGCCGATCACCGCCGTGACGTTGACCGCCAGCGCCCGGGCCTCGGCCGGGATGCCGCAGCTCCCCGCCACGTTCAGCAGCCGGGTCGTCCGCGACACCAGCGGCGAGCCGATGCGGGTGTCGAGCAGCCGGCAGGGGGTCACCGTGAAGAAGTCCGCCGCCGTCGCCGGGACGAGGGTCAGCACCGCGGGCAGCGACTCGGCCTGCCCCGTCCCGTTCGTGATCCGCAGCAGCACCGTGTACACGCCCGGCTCCAGGCCCGCCGTGTCCAGCCAGGCCTGGGCGCCGGAGACCTCGCGCACCAGGGTGGCTCCCAGGAACACCCGCCAGGTGTAGGCGAGCGGCGGCTGCCCCTTGCCGCTGCCCGAGAACGAAACGAGCTGGCCGACTTCGGCCGTGGCCGCTCCCACGACCGCGGAGACGATCGACGGCGCCGGGTCGAGCACCGTCACCGTCCTGGTGACCGTGGTGCACCCGCCCCAGTTGCAGGCCTCGAGCGTGACCTGGTACGTGCCCGGCGTGGCGAAGGTGTGGACCGGGTTCTGCTGGGTCGACGTGGTCTGCGCCATCGCAGCCGACGTCAAAAGCAGCGCCCCGCCCCAGACGGCAGCGGCTCGTCGCATGGGTTTATACCCTCTTGAATTGATACCAAGCTATCTTTTTCCGGCGGCCGGGTCAAGCGGAGGGGCGGAAGGCTACAATGCAATCATGACGGAAGACCGGATCCTCTCGGGCGTCCCCGAGCCCGAGGACCTGGGCGTCGAGCCCTCGCTGCGCCCCTCGCGGCTGGAGGAGTACGTCGGCCAGAGCCGCATCATCGACAACCTCAAGGTCTTCATCCGCGCGGCGCGCGAGCGGCGGGAGAGCCTGGACCACGTCCTCCTCTTCGGCCCGCCCGGCCTGGGCAAGACCACGCTCGCCCACATCATCGCCAACGAGATGGGCGCACCCCTGCGCATCACCTCCGGCCCCGTGCTCGAACGGGCGGGCGATCTCGCCGCCATCGTCACCAACCTCGACGCCGGCGAGGTGCTGTTCATCGACGAGATCCACCGCCTCGGCCCCACGGTCGAGGAGATCCTCTACCCGGCTCTCGAAGACTTCCGGCTCGACCTCGTCATCGGCCAGGGCCCGGCGGCGCGCACGGTCAAGATCGACCTGCCGCGCTTCACCCTGGTCGGCGCCACCACCCGCGCCGGCCTGCTCTCCGCCCCGCTGCGCGCCCGCTTCGGCATCGTCCACCGCCTCGACTTCTACAAGGCCGAGGAGCTGACCACGATCGTGGAGCGCTCGGCGCGCCTGCTCGCCATCCCGATCGAGCCCGAGGGCGCAGCGGAGATCGCCCGCCGCAGCCGGGGGACGCCGCGCGTCGCGAACCGGCTGCTGCGCCGGGTGCGCGACTTCGCCCAGGTGGAGCGCGCCCGCAAGATCGACCTGCGGATCGCCCAGAAGGCGCTCGCCCTCCTCGAAGTGGACGAGCTCGGCTTCGAGGACCTGGACAGGAAGATCCTCGGCACCCTGATCGAGCAGTACGCCGGCGGCCCGGCCGGGCTCAAGGCGCTCGCCGCGGCCGTCGGCGAGGACACGGGCACGATCGAGGACCTCTACGAGCCCTACCTGATCCAGGAGGGCTTCCTCCAGCGCACCCCGCGCGGCCGCGTCGCCACCCACCGCGCCTACCGCCACCTCGGCTATCCGCCGCGCCCCGGCACCACCGGCTCCCTGTTCTGAGCCCCTCCGTGCGCTCCGCCGCCCTGATCTACAACCCGGCCGCGGGCCGCCGGCGCCACGAGCAGATCCTCGAAGCGGTGCTCTCCGCCCTGCGGCAAGGCGGCTTCGAGGTGGAGCCGGTCCCCACCCAGGGTCCCGGCGATGCCACCCGGCTCGCCCGCGACCGGGCCGGGGGGATGGAGGTCGTCTTCGCGTTCGGAGGGGACGGCACGGTCCGGGAAGTGGCGGCCGGGCTCCTCGGCACGGAGACGGCCCTCGGCATCGTGCCCGGAGGCACGGTCAACGTCCTCTCGATGTCCCTCGGCCTGCCGCGCGACCCGCTGGCCGCGGCCCGGCTGGCCGGACGGCTGGAGGTCCGGAAGCTGGACGTGGGGCTGATCAACGGGATGCCCTTCCTGATGATGGTCTCGGCCGGGCTCGATTCGAGCGTGATGGCCGCGCTCGACACCCGCCTCAAGTGGCGCATCGGCAGGGCGGCCTACGTCTGGCAGGGGCTCCAGGAGTGGTGGCGCTATCCGTATCCCCGTTTCGAAGTCGTCGCGGATGGCGCGGACGGAGCTCCCCTGGAAGCCTCCTTCGTGGCGGTCTCCAACATTCCTTCTTATGGGGGTGCCTACGCTCTCGCCCCGGGGGCCCATCCGCACGACGGGAAGCTCGACCTGGTGCTGTTCCGCGGGCACGGGCGCCTCGCGACCCTCGGTTTCGCAATCGACCTGCTGCGCGGCGTCCACCTGCGCCGGAGCGACGTGACCGTCCGCCACGTGCGGGAGGTCGAGCTCCGCTCCCCGGCGGGGGCCGTGGCCCAGATCGACGGCGACGTCTGCGAAGAGCGGCTCCCCTTCACCGTCCGGATCGCGCCGGACCCGCTCCTCGT
This sequence comes from Thermoanaerobaculia bacterium, assembly GCA_045807605.1. Classification (GTDB taxonomy): domain Bacteria; phylum Acidobacteriota; class Thermoanaerobaculia; order Multivoradales; family UBA5704; genus DATMER01. Next base: position 14,177 of record JBJMGZ010000724.1, read on the forward strand.
GCTGTCGCCGGAGATCCCTCCGACCTGAAAGGCAGAGATGACCGCCAGACCGCTCGACCCGATCTTCTCCCCGGCCTCGATCGCCGTGGTGGGCGCGTCCCGCCGCCGCTGGAGCAACAACAAAGCCCTGTAACGGCGTCGACCTAATCGTCTTCGCTCGGCTGCACTCCTTACCCGCAGTCGAAGTTAGATCCTACTCAACTGAGTACCTCCCGTGTTCAAAACGTAAGACACCCAACTCGCTCAACTCATTGAGATACTCTCGCAACGTATGCTGCACGTCAATCGTCACAGAGCCCCCGCTCTCTTTCCGAAACATGTCGATCAATTCCTCAGGAGTGAACGAATCCAAAGAGTAGATCAAGTCTACTAAGCGCCTCCTGTTACGGCCGATCTCCACATCAATCTCACGCTCAGCCCCCGCCAGTTGCTCTGCGGTCATGCAGCTTCCTCCTTCTGAAGTTCGTCCAAAAGTACTCGAAAGCGC